>NZ_JBPQTK010000020.1:0-64909 GCF_051386315.1 Micromonospora sp. URMC 107 | reverse complement strand
GGCTGATCGCCCCCGCCACCGCCACCCCGATGCCGACCCAGACGACGCCCGGCAGCCGACGGCCCTGGGCGCGGGCGATCAGCCCCTGCCAGACCGGCTGGGTGGCGCACAGCGCGGTCGCCGCGGCGACCGAGGTGAGCTTCGTGCTGGGCATCCAGGTGGCGAAGTGCGCGGCGAGCGCGACCCCCGACAGCACGCAGTAGACGCCCTCGCGCCGACCGGCGCCGACCGTCAGCGATTGGAACTCGGCGCGTCGCCGGGTCGCCGAGAACGGGCCGAGCACGGCGACCGAGAGCAGGTTGCGCCAGAACGCGACGGCCAGCGCCGGCGCCGCCGCGAACGCCACCAGCGGCGCGGACGACGAGACGGCGACGACGGCCAGGGCGACCGCCCCGGTGGTCACCGGGTCGAACGGCGGGCGGTGCGCTGCGGGGGACACGGGGAGCAATCCTCACACGTCACGGGCCACCACGGAACGTCAGCACTCCGTTACGATCATGCTGTCCGCGCCGGCGATTCCCCTACCGCCCGGAGGCGCTCCCCCATGCCCACGTACCAGGCGGTCCTGTTCGACTTCTTCGGCACGCTGACCTGTTCCGTCCAGCGGGGAGCGGCCCACCGGTCGACCGCCGAGCTGCTCGGCTGTCCGCCGCACACGCTCGTCGACGTGCTCGACCGCACCTACTACGAGCGGGCCTGCGGGCGACACGGCAACGCCGAGGCGACCCTGCGCTGGGTGTGCGAGCAGGCCGGGGTGCACCCCTCCGACGACGCAATCCGCTCGGCGGTCGCCTCCCGCCACCGGGCCGTACGCGCCGACACCCGGCTGCGCGACGAGGCGGTCCCGACGCTGGCCGCGCTGCGCCGGCTCGGGCTGCGCACCGGGGTGATCAGCGACTGCACGCACGAGCTGCCGGAGTTCCTGCCGCAGCTGCCGGTCGCCCCGCTGCTCGACGTGCGGGTCTTCTCCGTGCAGGTGGGGCGCTGCAAGCCGGACCCGGCGCTCTACCAGGCGGCGTGCCGGCGGCTCGACCTGGCGCCGGCGGACTGCCTCTACGTCGGCGACGGCGGCAGCCAGGAGCTGACCGGGGCGGAGCGGGCCGGGATGACCGCCGTACGGCTGGCCGCACCCGACCTGGCCGGCCACATGGTGTTCAACGCCGACGCCGCCTGGAGCGGGCCGGTGCTGCGCTCGCTCGACGAGGTGGTCGGCCTCGTCGAGCGGGTCCCCGGGCGGGCGGACGCGCCCGTGCCGGCCGTCGCCGCCGTGCCGGCCGGTTGCGGCCTCTCCTGACGCCGGGTCCCCGGGGCCGCCGGGATCCGAAATCGGGCGTGACCGGCAGCGACCGCACCACCGGCGGGCGGCGCGGCGGGCGGCGGGCCCGGCGCGGGCGGCGCGGCGGGCGGCGGGCCCGGCGCGGGCGGGACGCCTCAGCGGCGGCGGACCCGGTGCAGGCGGAACGGCTTGCGGGCCGCCCGGACCGCCGGCGTCTCGCGCGGCACCTCGGCCAGCGAGTCCGCGGGCAGGCCGGCGCCGGCGACCGGCTCGCCGACCGGGGCGAGCCGGTTCACCGCGCAGCCGTCGGCCGCCCAGCGCTCCACCAGCTCCGCGGTGGGCCCGGGCGCGTTCAGCCGCTTCGCGGCCACGAGCGGCGCGGTGGTCTCCCAGTGCTCGGTGCCCGGCACCAGGCGGCTCACCCGGGCCGGCCAGGTGACGATCCGCCCGCCGTGGTCGCCGCGCAGGGTGACCTGCGCCTCGGTCGCGTCGGCCAGGCCCGGGGCGGACTGCTCCCCGGGGCCGCTGACCACGAAGAGCGCCCCCTCCAGGGGTAGGCACCACAGCGCGAGCGCCGGCCCGCCGGCCACGCTCACCCAGGCCACGGCGGCCTTCTTCATCGCCTCGTCGACCAGCGGCGTGCTGGTCCGCTCCGCGTCGGTCACCCCGGCATCCTCCCGCATCCACCCCCGTCCCGTCAGCGCCACCCGGGGTCCGTCGGTGCCACCCGGGTCCCACCGGCACACCGGGGCCCGTCAGCGCCGCCCGGGCCCGTCAGCGGGTCCGTTGACGCCACCCGGGGTCGGTCCACGTGCCCGGGACCGTCGGCGGCAGCCGGGTTCGTCCGCCTCCGGGGCGCGGCGGCACGGACCCCGGAGGTCAGCCGACGAACGGGGGGACCATGATCTCGCCCCGGGCCACCGGCACGACCTGGCCGGCCACGGTGGCGCCCACCGCCTGGCCCTCGGCGGCGGTCACCGTGCAGGCCAGCACGGACGGACGGTTGATCTCGACGCCCTGGTGGACGATGTACTCCGCGCGCCCGTCGGCGGGCAGCAGGCCGCTGGCGACCAGCCACACCCCGAGCCCCAGGGCGGCCGAGCCGGTGGCCGGGTCCTCCGGCACGCCGAGCCCGGGGACGAAGACCCGGGCGTGTGCGGTTTGGGCGGCGGCGTCCCAGGAGAAGACGCTGACGTGCTCCACTCCGTACCGCTGCGCCGCCGCCGCGTTGACCCGAGCGCGGGCCACCGCGTCCGGACGGACCGGGAGGTACGGGAACTCCAGCCCGCAGCCGGCCACCCGGGGCGCCGGGCCGACGTGGTCGTCGGCGGTGAGCCCGGCCATCTCCAGCAGCGGCTCCGGGTCCAGCTCGGGGCCGAGGGTGGGGACCCCGCCCGTCAGCGTCGCCCCGGTGGCGGTCACCTCGACGGGCAGCACGCCCGCCCCGCATTCCTGAGTGACCTGCCCCACACCGAACATGCCACGGCGGCTGGCGGTCACCGCCGCGCCGACGCTCGGGTGGCCGGCGAAGGGCAGCTCCTCGGCAGGGGTGAAGATACGGGCCCGGTAGGTGGCGCCGACCTGGGTGGGCGGAAGCACGAACACCGTCTCGGAGAGGTTGAACTCCAGCGCGAGCGCCTGCATCTGCTCGGTGGCCAGTCCTTCGGCGCCGAACACCACCGCCAGCGGGTTGCCGGCGAACGGGCGGTCGGTGAAGACGTCCACGATCTCGTAGGCCAAGGTCGACATGTTGTTAGACACTAGGCGCTTAGGCTGGTGCCCGTGAGCACGCCGACCCGGGTCTACCTCGCCCGGCTCGCCGGAGTCGCCGTCTTCGATCCGAACGGCGACCAGGTGGGCCGGGTCCGCGACGCGGTGGGCAGGCTGCGGCCGACGCAACGCCCGCCCGAGGTGGTCGGGCTGGTCGCCGAGATGCCGATGCGGCGGCGGATCTTCCTCTCGCTGAACCGGATCACCTCCATCGACGCCGACGCGGTCGTGCTCGGCAGCGGCACGCTCAACCTGCGACGCTTCGAGAAGCGCCCGAACGAGCTGCTCGTGCTCCAGGAGCTGCTGGACCGCCGGGTGCAGATCGACCCCGGCGGGCAGGCGGGCTCCGTGGTCGACGTGGCGATGGAGTGCAGCCGGGGCGGCGAGTGGTCGCTGGCCCGGGTCGCCGTACGCGAGCAGACCGGCCGGCTGACCCGTCGGGGCCACCTGCACCAGGTCGAGTGGGAGCGGGTACGCGGGCTCAGCGGCATCGCCGACAGCCGGGGCACGGCCAACCTGCTCTCGGTGCTGGAGGACATGCGCCCCGCCGACCTCGCCAACGCCCTCCAGGACCTCCCCGACGCCCGGCGCAACGAGGTCGCCGCCGCGCTGGACGACGAGCGCCTGGCGGACGTGCTGAGCGAGCTGCCGGAGCACGACCAGGTGGAGATCCTGGCCGCGCTGGACCGGGAGCGGGCCGCCGACGTGCTGGAGGAGATGGACCCGGACGACGCCGCCGACCTGCTCAGTGAGCTGCCGCCGCCCGAGCAGGACGTGCTGCTCGACCTGATGCAGCCGGACGAGGCCGACCCGGTGCGTCAGCTGCTCAAGTACACGCCGGGCACGGCGGGCAGCGTGATGACCTCCGAGCCGGTCATCCTGCCGCCGGACGCCACCGTCGCCGAGGCCCTGGCCCGGATCCGGGAGCCGCAGCTCTCCCCCGCGATCGCCGCGCAGGTCTTCGTGTCCCGGGCCCCGATGACCACGCCGACCGGCCGCTACCTCGGCATGGTGCACTTCCAGCGGCTGCTCCGCGAGCCGCCGGCCGACCTGCTCGGCGGCATCGTGGTCAACGACATCGACCCGCTGCGGCCGACCACGCCGCTGCCGGAGATCACCCGCCGGATGGCCACGTACGACCTGGTCGCCATGCCCGTGATCGACCGCAACAACCGGCTGGTCGGCGCGGTCACGGTCGATGACGTGCTGGACCACCTCCTGCCCCGGGACTGGCGGGACCGGGACGCCGCCGGGCACCCGAGGACCGTCGAGCCGACGCTGGACGGCGCGGATGGCTGAGCGGCAACGGGCGCAGCGGCTCGACCAGCCGCGCGAGCCCCGGGGCGTCAAGCTGCCCCGGTTCGACCCGGAGGCCTTCGGCCGGTGGTCCGAGGGGATCGCCCGGGGGATGGGCACCGCGAACTTCATCGTCTACATGACGATCGTGATCGCGCTGTGGTTCGGCTGGAACACGCTGGCCCCGGCACACCTGCGCTTCGACCCGTACACCTTCACGTTCCTGACCCTGGTGCTGTCGTTGCAGGCCAGCTACGCGGCCCCGCTGATCCTGCTGGCGCAGAACCGGCAGGCCGACCGGGACCGGGTCTCCCTGGAGGAGGACCGCCGGCGGGCGACCATGCAGAAGGCCGACACGGAGTACCTGGCCCGGGAGATCGCCGCGCTGCGCAACGCGATGGGCGAGGTGGCGACCCGGGACTTCCTCCGCTCGGAGCTGGCCAGGCTGGCCGAGGAGCTGGACGAGGCGGGCCGGCGCCGGCAGCGGCTGGAGCGCCGGCAGCAGGACAGGATCCCGCAGCACGGCGACGGGCTGGAGGAGCCGCGCGACGACCTGGACGGCGACTGGGCCCGCGACGCCCGGCCGGAGGGCCGGCAGCCCGAGGGCCGGCAGCCCGAGGGCCGGCAGCCCGAGGGCCGGCAGCCCGAGGGCCGGCAGCCCCAGGGCTGAGCGGCCGGGCGATAGGCGCCCGCCCTGATCGTCCCGCTTCACGCGGTCTGCCGGCCAGCCCAGCCGCCGCCATCGATTCGCTCACACCGCCCCCCGCTGACGCGGTGGGGCATCACCGCCGACGTAGCATTGCGGGCATGTCAGCACCCGTCAGCACCGTCTCCGACGCGATCCAGGCCGCGCTGGCCACCGTCAACGACCCGGAGATCCGCCGGCCCATCACCGAGCTGGGCATGGTCCGCTCCGCCGAGGTCGGCGACGACGGCGTCGTACGGGTCGAGCTGCTGCTCACCGTCGCCGGCTGCCCGCTGAAGGACAAGCTGCGCGCGGACATCACGGCCGCGGTCGGCGCGGTGCCCGGGGTGACCGGCGTGACGATCGAGTTCGGCGTGATGAGCCCCGAGCAGCGCCAGGAGCTCCAGTCGAAGCTGCGCGGTGGCGGCGCCTCCCAGGAGCCGGTCATCCCCTTCGCCCAGCCCGGCTCCCGCACCCGCGTGTACGCGGTCGCCAGCGGCAAGGGCGGCGTCGGCAAGTCCAGCGTGACGGTCAACCTGGCCGCCGCGCTGGCCGCCCGCGGGCTCTCCGTCGGCGTGGTCGACGCGGACATCTACGGCCACTCGGTGCCCCGGATGCTCGGCGCGGACGGGCGTCCCACCCGAGTCGAGGACATGATCATGCCGCCGCAGTCGCACGGCGTGAAGGTCATCTCGATCGGCATGTTCACCGCCGGCAACGCCGCCGTGGTGTGGCGCGGCCCGATGCTGCACCGGGCGTTGCAGCAGTTCCTCGCCGACGTCTACTGGGGTGAGCTGGACGTGCTCCTGCTCGACCTGCCCCCGGGCACCGGCGACGTGGCCATCTCCCTGGCCCAGCTGCTGCCCAACTCCGAGATCCTGATCGTGACGACCCCGCAGACCGCCGCCGCCGAGGTGGCGGAGCGGGCGGGCGCCATCGCGCTGCAGACCCACCAGCGGGTGGTCGGCGTCATCGAGAACATGTCCTGGCTGGAGCTGCCCGACGGTTCCCGGATGGAGGTCTTCGGCGCGGGTGGCGGCCAGGCGGTGGCCGAGTCGCTGACGAAGACCATCGGCGCGCAGGTGCCGCTGCTTGGGCAGGTCCCGCTCGACACCCGGGTCCGCGAGGCCGGCGACGAGGGCACCCCGATCGTGCTGGCCGCGCCGGAGTCGCCGGCCGCGAAGGCGCTGGGCCAGGTCGCCGACCGGCTCGCCGTGCGCCGGGAGTCGCTGCTCGGCAAGCCGCTGGGCCTCAAGCCCGCCGGCCGCTGACCGTACGCCGGCCACGGCCGGCGCTGTCGCCACCCGCACGGGGGCGGCGTTCCCTCGGGAGCGCCGCCCCCGTCGCCGTCCTGCGGCGGCGGGGTCAGGTCGCGTCGTCGTAGCTGACGCGGGGGGCGGGGGCGGGGGCGCCGCCGGTGGCGGTGGCCGGCCGGCTGCCGCTCGCGCGCAGGTCGGCGGCGGAGGCGACGTCCTTCAGCTCGTTGTGCACGCCGGTCACGTCCGCCCGCAGGTTGTCGTAGACGCCCTGGAGGGGCTTGCGGATCGCCTGCTCGTCCTCCTCGCTGAGGAGGTGCTTGCGGATGAACGCCTTCGGGTGCAGATCCTCCAGCTGGATGTCGGTGCCCAGCTCGCGACTGAGGTCGGTGGTGGCGTTGCTGGCCATGGTGCGCAGGTTGCGCACCATGCGCAGGCCGTCGCTGATCACCGTGGGCAGCCGGTCGCCGAAGATCAGCAGCGCCAGGAGCAGCAGCGCACCGATCTCCCACCAGTTCAGGTTCTCGAACACTGCGCGGGCCTCCTTCGGTCAGCAGCAAGACTACGCACGTGGGGCACCACCCGGGGAGGGGGTGACCGGCCCCTACTTGGCGTCCGCGGCCAGGGTGACGGAGGCGTTCTGCCGGTTGGCGCCCCGGCGGTACTCCACGGTCACCACCGCGCCGGGCGCGAACTTCCGCACCAGGGCGATCAGGTCGGTCGGTTCGGTCATCGGCCGCCCGTCGAGCTTCAGGATCACGTCACCGGCCTTCAGCCCCGCCCCGGCCGCCGGCCCGGACGGCTCCACCGCCGCCAGGCGTACGCCGGCCCCGCCGGTGCCCGCGCCGGCCCCGCCGACCTGGGCGCCGATCACCGTACGCCGGGCCTTGCCGGTGCCGATGATGTCCTGGGTGATCCGCTTGGCCTGGTTGATCGGGATGGCGAAGGCGAGGCCGATGTTGCCCGCCTCCTGCCCGTCGGAGACCAGCGACTTGATCGTCGAGTTGACCCCGATCACCCGGCCCGCCCCGTCGACCAGCGGGCCGCCCGAGTTGCCGTGGTTGACCGCCGCGTCGGTCTGGATAGCCGCGTAGTAGCGCGTGGGACCGCCGGGCTCGCCGGCCCGCATCGTCCGGTCCAGGGCGCTGACGATGCCCGCCGTGACCGTGTTGGCCAGCGAGAGCGGCGAGCCCATGGCGAGCACCGGGTCGCCCACGGCCAGCGCGTCGGAGTCGCCGAACTCGACCGGCCGCAGGCCCGTTCGGGAGACCTTGATCACCGCGATGTCGGACTCCGGGTCCTGCCCGACGACGGTCGCCGGGGCCGAGCTGCCGTCGTTGAATACCACCGACGCCTTGCCGGTCGCCCCCGCCACCACGTGGTCGTTGGTGATCACGTGCCCGTCTGCGCTGGCGATGAAGCCGGAACCCTCGCTCGTGCCGCCGAGGCCCGCCACCCGGACGGTCACCACGCTGGGCAGCACCCGCTCGGCTACCCCGGCCAGCGACTCGGGCCTGCGCTGGGCCAGGCCGGGCGCCTGCGGGTCCGCGCCGAGCACCGTGCCGGCCGCGCCGCCGCCGCGCACCGCGAAGGCGTACCCGAGCGCCCCGCCCAGGCTGCCCGCGAGCAGTGCGGTGATCAACGGGATGAGCAGCAGCTGCCGCAGCGTCGGCCGGCCCGGGGCGTCCGGGTCGCTGACCGGCTCCGGCTCGGTGCCGGGGCTCGGCGCGGCCGGCAGCACCACGGCGGCCGGCGCGGCCGGGTCGCGCCAGGGGTCGGCCAGCGCGTCGGACCACCAGGGCGAAGTCGTGCCACCCCCGGCGCCCTGAGGCGTCGGCGGCGAGGCCACCGGCGGGAACCCGGGTGCCGGCGGTCGCGCCGGCGCCGGAGTTCCCCCGGGCTGGCGCCAGTCCCAGCCGTCGGTCACGTCGGTGCCCTCCCAGTCCATCCCCGGATCCCGCGCTCCACGGACCCGACGACAGCGTCGCCCGGTCGCGCTCGCCGGAACACCGCTTCCAGGATTACACGGATGCCGCGGATGGAGTCACCGGTTGCCGACCGTGATCGTCGGGTGGCGGACGCGCGGCTGCGCCCGTTCGGCGTCGCCTCTAGGCTCACAGTGCCCACCCGCCCCCGCACCACACGAGCCGCCCGGAGGTGTCCCATCGCCACGGTCGCCGGTTCCGGCACGTCGACGGCCCAGGCCCTGCACTTCGCCGAGTCGTACGTGACCGAGGATCTCGTCCTGCGCACCGCCCGCAGCCTGGCCCACGAGGTCGGCCTCGAGGCGGTGACCCCCGGCGCCGGCGCGGCGCTGCGGCTGCTCGCCGCCGCCGGCAGCGCCCGGGCGGTGGTGGAGATCGGCACCGGCACGGGAGTCAGCGGGGTCTGGCTGCTGCGCGGGATGCGCGCCGACGGCGTGCTCACCACCATCGACGTCGAGGTCGAGCACCAGCGGATCGCCCGGCGGATCTTCACCGAGGCGGGCTTCGCCGCCGGTCGGACCCGGATCATCACCGGCCGGGCGCTGGACGTGCTCCCCCGGCTCGCCGACGGCGCGTACGACCTGGTCTTCGTGGACGCGGAGGCGACCGGGTTCGCCGCCTGCGTGGACGCCGCGCTGCGGCTGCTGCGGCAGGGCGGCGTGCTCGCGCTCAACGGCACGCTGGCCGGCGGCCGGGTCGGCGACCCCGCCGCCCGGGACGTCGAGACGGTGACCGTCCGCGAGGCGATCAAGGCGATCCGGGAGTCGGAGCACTGGATCCCGGCGCTGCTGCCGGTCGGCCACGGGCTGCTCGCCGCCGTCAAGTGCTGACCCGCCGCCGCTGACCGGGGGCCGCCGGGGGCGGGCGCCGCCGGACGGTCAACCCAGCGAGCCCAGCCAGCGCAGCAGCGAGCGTACGCCCCAGCCGGTCGCGCCCCGGGTCAGCTCGGCGTCGTCGCCGTCGGCCCACGACGGCGCGGACATGTCCACGTGCAGCCACCGGTCGCGCAGCTCGCCGGTGAACTCCCGCAGGTAGAGCGCGGCCATCACGGACCCGGCGCCCCGGTCCGGCGAGCTGTGCAGGTCGGCCAGCTCGCTGCCGAGGTGCTCGACGTAGTCGCTGGGCAGCGGCATCCGCCAGGCGGCCTCGCCGGCGGCGGCGATCGCGGCCAGCACGTCCGCGGCGAGGCCGTCGTTGTCGCTGTAGAGAGCGCCGTGGCGCTTGCCCAGCGCGACCGCGTTCGCCCCGGTGAGGGTGGCGAGGTCGACCAGCAGGTCGGGCTCCAGCTCGGCGACGGCGTACGCGAGCGCGTCGGCCAGGACCAGCCGCCCCTCGGCGTCGGAGTTGGTGGTCTCGCTGGTCGTGCCGCCGTAGTGGCGGATGACGTCGCCGGGGCGGAACGCCGAGCCGCTGAGCATGTTCTCCGCCAGCGGCGCGAGCGTGGTGACCCGGACCGGCAGGCGCAGGGCCGCCGCGCCGAGGGTCGCCGCGACCACCGCCGCAGCCCCGGCCATGTCCTTGCGCATCAGCTTCATCGACGCCACCGGCTTGATCGAGATGCCGCCGGTGTCGAACGTGATCCCCTTGCCGACCAGCACCACGTGGGTACGCGCGTCGGCCGGCCGCCAGTCCAGCTCGACCAGGCGCGGGCCGCTGGCCGAGCCGCCCCCGACGGCGAGGATCCCGTTGAAGCCCTCCGCCGCCAACTCCTCCGGGCCGCGTACCCGCAGGTGCAGGTCCGACACGTCGGCGGCGAGGGCGGCGACCTGGTCGGCGAACCACTGCGGGTTCTTGACCGACGAGGGGGTGTTGGTGAGGTCGCGGGCGAACCGGGTCATCCGGGCCGTCGTCCGGGCCACCTCCACGGCCGCGGCGTGCGCGTCCGGGTCGACCACCACGACGTCGACCTCCGCCAGGGCGGGAGCGGCGCCGG
The DNA here is from genome assembly GCF_051386315.1 of Micromonospora sp. URMC 107. Classification (NCBI taxonomy): domain Bacteria; kingdom Bacillati; phylum Actinomycetota; class Actinomycetes; order Micromonosporales; family Micromonosporaceae; genus Micromonospora; species Micromonospora sp. URMC 107. The sequence goes on along the minus strand of NZ_JBPQTK010000020.1, from coordinate 54,708 downwards.
CGTCGGTCAGCCGGAACCGGTACGAGGCCAGCAGCAGCCCCTCGACCAGTCCGCGTACGGCCGCCGGGGTGGCCTCCGCCGGCATGGCCAACGTGACGCGTGTCTCATCCTTCGCGGCGCGGGCCAGGGCCGCGCCGGCCTTGCGCCAGGCCGCCTCGTCGCCCTCGCCGATGCCGAGCAGCAGCAGCCTGCCGGCTTCCAGCCCGGGCCGCAGCTGCGCCTGGACCTCGCCGGGGCGCCCGGTCAGCCGTGCCGCCGGCACCAGGGCGGCGGCCTCCTCGACCACGTCGTCGGGCAGCGCCGCGCCGGTCGGGGCCGGTCGGGCCGGGTCGTCGTCGCCCGGACCGGGCCGGACGGGCAGAACGAGGATGTCGAGCCGGTCCGGCTCGGCGAGCAGACGGATGGCGAGCACGCGGAGCGGTACCTCCAGGAAGCTCGCGGAGCGTGGCTCCGCGGGGAATGAAGACCCTGAGCCACCGGCGGGGCCGGTGGCTCAGGGGTTGACGAAAGGCCCGCGCGGGCGCGCGGGCCGTTCCTCGGTCAGCCGGCGGCTGCCTTCAGTGCGTCACCGAGCGCGTTGGCCTCGTCGGGAGTCATCTCGACGACGAGCCGGCCACCGCCCTCCAGCGGGACGCGCATGACGATGCCCCGGCCCTCCTTGGTGACTTCCAGCGGACCGTCGCCCGTCCGCGGCTTCATCGCCGCCATGTTGTCTCCCCTCAGACCTACACCAGGGTCGGTGGGTTGCCCCACAGCCACTTCGTCTTGACCACCCGCAACCTACGCGGGGGTGTCGACCAACGATTTTCCCTGATGAACACCGCCGGACCCAAACCGAAGCAGCATTGATGTAACAGCATCTAGCTTATCCTGAGAAGGCCTGTCACAATGTGCGGTCATGCAGGCACGGTCGGCACTCTTCGACCTGTACGGCGACCACCTCCGGGCGAGGGGCGGCCGGGCACCCGTCGCCGCCCTGGTCAGGCTGCTGGCGCCGCTCGGGATCGCCCCGCCCGCCGTGCGCACGGCGGTCTCCCGCATGGTCCGCCAGGGGTGGCTCGACCCGTGCCGGCTGACCTCCGGGCCGGGATATTCGATCACACCGAAAGCCGCCCGCCGGCTGGACGAGGCGGCGGCGCGGATCTACCGGACCGGCCGGATCACCTGGGACGGACGGTTCGACCTGCTGGTGCTCGAGGCCCCCCTGTCCCGGCGGGACCGGCAGCGGCTCGCCGCCAACCTGACCTTCCTCGGCTACGGCGCCCTGGACGAGTGCACCTGGGTGGCGACCCGACCGGGCGAGGACGTGGACGTGCTGCTCGACGAGGCGGGCGTGCGCTACGAGCGGTTCACCGCCGCGCACACCGCCGGCACCCCCGGCGCGATGGGCGTGGTGCGCCGGGCCTGGGACCTGGCGGAGATCGGCCAGGCGTACGAGCAGTTCGTCGCCGAGCAGCGGCCACTGCTGGCCGGCGTCACCGTGCGCAGCCTCGACGAGGAGGCGTACGCCGCCCGGTTCCGGCTCGTGCACGCGTGGCGTACCTTCCTGTTCCGGGACCCGCAGCTGCCCCCGGCGCTGCTCCCCGAGCGCTGGCCCGGCACCGCCGCGGCCAGTTTCTTCGACCGGCACGCGGCCCGGCTGCGGCCGGCCGCCGACCGGTACGTCGAGCAGTGCCTCGACGCCGGCAACCGCATCGCCCGACAGAAGGGTCGTTAGAAGTGACCGAGCCGCTGCTCGTCGACCGCACCGACGCCGTCGTCACCCTGACGCTGAACCGCCCCACGGCGATGAACGCGCTCGACGTGGCGCTCAAGGAGGCGCTGCGCGAGACGCTGGCCGAGTTGGAGACCGACCGGTCCTGCCGCGCGGTGGTGCTCGCGGGCGCGGGTCGGTCGTTCAGCGCCGGGCAGGACCTGCGCGAGCACGTGCAGACCCTGGAGTCCACCGACGGCAACCCGCTGGACACCGTCCGGGCGCACTACAACCCGATCGCCGCCCGGCTGGCGAACCTGCCCAAGCCGGTGGTCGCGGCCGTGCGGGGGATGGCCGCCGGGGCGGGTGCCTCGCTGGCCTTCCTGGCCGACATCCGCATCGGCGGGCCGTCGACCAGCTTCCTGATGGCGTTCGCCAAGGTCGGGCTCGCCGCCGACACCGGCGCCTCCTGGACGCTGCCCCGACTGGTCGGGCACGCCAAGGCCATCGAGCTGCTGATGCTGGCCGAGCCGGTGCGCGCGGCGGACGCCTGCCAGCTCGGGCTGCTGAACCGCCTGGTGGAGGACGACGAGCAGGTGCTGCCGACCGCGCAGGAGCTGGCCGCCCGGCTGGCGGCCGGCCCGACCGTCGCGTACGGGGCGATCAAGCGGCAGCTCTCCATCGCCGACGCGGGCACGCTGGCCGACGCCCTGGCCGCCGAGGCGCAGGCGCAGGCGATCTGCGGGGGCACCGCCGACCACCGCGCCGGCACCCTGGCCTTCGTCAACAAGCAGAAGCCGGTCTTCGAGGGCCGCTGACGCCTGCCCGGCCGGCCCGCCCCGGCATTCCGCGGGCGGTGGGCCGCGCCTGCGGCGGGACGCCGGCCGGACCGGGCGGTGGGCCGCGCCGGCGGCGGGACGCCGGCCGGGCCGCGCGCGGAGCACCGGCAGCGGCGGCCCGAGCGTCGTCGCGGAGACGTCACCCGGGGTCGGTCAGTCCTCCTCCTCCGGATCCTGGTTCGCCTCCGCGCCGAGCACGAACGCCTGCATGGCCAGCTCGTCGCCGGAGGGCGAGACGAAGGCGGGCAGCTCGCGGGGACCCAGCTCCTGCACGTAGGCCCAGAACAGGCGGACCGCCTCGGCGGGCGACGCGGCCTCGATCGGCAGGTCCAGGCTGACCAGCCAGGAGCGCCGCTGCGGCGGCGGGCCGAGCCGGGCGGCCAACTCCCGGAAGGCCGTCGGGTCCAGTGCGGTCAGCGGCCCGTCGAGCGCCAGCGTCTCGGCCGGCACCGGCTCGTCGAAGGCCCGCCGGGTGTACGCCACCACCAGCGGCGCCTCGGCCCGCTCGGACTGCGGGTCGTCCGGGTCCTCCCGCTCCTGGCCGCTGGCCGCGGCGACCCGGCCCAGCGCCACCAGCCGGGGCGGCGCGTCGGCCAGTACCGCCACCCGGTCGCCGGGACGGGGCCCGGCGACGTCGGCCAGACCGGTCAGCTCGAGCGTGTCGTGGTGGACGAGCCGCTCGGCCTCGTAGCGCCCAGTCGGCAGCAGCACCGCCCAGGCGCCCGTGCCGTCGGCGGGGCGCGCCGCGTCCACCCGGTGCGCGGTGTCGGTCGTCATGGCCTCCATCCCATCACGCCGCGTGCGCCGCCACGACGTGGCAGCCCGCAAGGTGGTCGTCGACCATCCCGGTGGCCTGCATCAGCGCGTAGGCCGTGGTCGGGCCGACGAAGCGGAAGCCCCGCTTCTTGAGCGCCTTGGCCATCGCGGTGGACTCGGCGGTCAGCGCCGGCACCTCCGCGAACGACGTGGGCCGGGCCGGCCGGGGCGGCGGGGCGAAGGACCAGAGCAGCGCGGAGAGCCCCTCCGGAAGCTCCAGCGCCGCCCGGGCGTTGGCGATGGCCGCCTCGATCTTGGCGCGGTTGCGGACGATGCCGGCGTCGCCGAGCAGCCGGGCGACGTCGGCGTCGCCGTAGCCGGCCACCGCGTCGATCCGGAACTCGTCGAAGGCCAGCCGGAACGCGGGCCGCTTGCGGAGGATGGTCAGCCAGGACAGCCCCGACTGGAACGCCTCCAGCGTGAGCCGCTCGTAGAGCGCGTCGTCGCCGCGCAGGGGCCGGCCCCACTCGGTGTCGTGGTAGGCGGCGTAGTCGGGGGTGCTGTGCCCCCAGCCGCATCGTGGCAGCCCGTCGGCGCCGATCACCAGGTCAGTCACGCGTCCACGCTAGGGCACCGCCCCGACAGGCCTGCGGCCTCCGGCCCCGCGTCGCGCCCGGGTGGCCGGGCCTGGTCCGACCGGAGTCGACGACGTCGGGGCCTCCCGGCCGCGCCGACCGCCCGATGTCAGCGACGTCGGGTCGATCGAGCGAACCCGGTCAGGGTCGATCAGGCGAAGCCCGGCTCAGGGCAGCCGGCCCTGCTCCACCAGCCGGCCGAACCTCTTCAGCGCCTGGGTCAGGCTGAACTTCGACCCGGGCCAGAGCACCGGCCAGGCCACCCGACCGGCCGGGCCCACCGGCAGGTGGAACCACTCGTGCCAGACCACCTGGGTGCGGTTCCGCTCCAGCGGCGTGCAGCGGAGCACGCCGGGGCCGCGCAGCAGCTTCCCGCAGTGCACGACGCCCACCTCGTAGGGCGCGTCCACCCGGACCACCCGCATCTCGTCGCGCAGCACGGCGGGGCCGAGCGCCGTGACCGCCTCGACCAGGCTGCCCTCGCCGCCGTCGCCCTCGACCACCCGGACGGTGGTGAAGGGGATCCAGTCCGACTGCCGCTCCCAGGCGGTCAGCGCCGCGAAGACCCGCTCGGCCGGCGCGTCGACGATCACCGTGGCGGTGACCTCGCCCGCGCCGGGCTGCGCCACGTCGCGCAGGTCGTCGCCGGGTTCCGGCCCGGTCACTTCGACTCCGACCCGACCACCGGGCCGGGACTGGTCGCGTCGCCCGCCGGCCGCGTCGTGCCGTCGTCGCCCGCCCCGCTCCGGTCCGCGGTGCTCTCGCCACTGGCTCCGGCCGGGTCTGCAGCCCCGTCGTCCGAGTCGGCGGTCGGTCCCGCGAACGCGGGGACCGGCTCGACGACCACGTCGGTCTCCCCCGGCGCGCCTGGCCGGTCGGCCCCGACCGGCACCGTCCCCCGGGCCTCCGGCGACGGCTCGGCGGCGGCCGCCCGCTCCCGGGCCCGGCGCAGGGCGTCGGCGTCCGCCGTGCGCCCCTCGCGCAGCGCGGCGACCTCCGCCTCCAGCACGCCGATCAGCTCGGACTTGTAGCCGATGTCGTAGGCGGCCCGGCGCATCGCGTGGTCGACCTGGTCCATGCGGTAGCCCCGCAGCGCGGTGTCGAACCGGACCTCGCCCACGTCGGACTCGCGCAGCGGGCGGGCCGCCGGCAACGGCACGGCCCGTCCGTCCGGCTCGGCCGGCGCCAGGCCGGGATCCCGGCCGGAGACCAGCACCGTCACCCCGAACACGACCGCCGCGACGGTCAACGCCACGACCAGCAGGAGCAGAACCTGACCCATGCACAGATCGTGGCATGTCGAACCGCCCCGAGCGACCCCACGACCCGCCGCGTCCCGGATCCGCGTCGAAGTACTTCCGCCCGAGGCGCCGGGGCGGGAGGCGGTGACGGCGGACCGGCGGGGCCCGACCCGGGCGGACCGGCTAGCGTCGTGACCGGCCGACGGCGGGCACGGGTCGGCGGCGGACCTTCAGGAGGCGGCATGGCCGGGGCGCTTCGGCTCGGTGGGCGCACGTTCGGCCCGGACGAGCTGGTGGTGATGGCGATCGTCAACCGCACGCCGGACTCGTTCTACGACCGGGGCGCGACCTTCGCCCAGGACAGCGCGCTGCGCGCCGTGGAGCGGGCGGTGGAGGAGGGTGCCGAGATCATCGACATCGGCGGGGTCAAGGCCGGTCCGGGCGCCGAGGTCGACGTGGCCGAGGAGATCCGCCGCACGGTGGCGACCATCGCCGCCGTCCGGGCCGCCTTCCCCGACGTGGTGATCTCGATCGACACCTGGCGGGCCGAGGTGGCGGTGGAGGCGGTGGCGGCGGGCGCCGACCTGCTCAACGACACCTGGTCCGGCGCCGACCCGGCACTGGCCCAGGTGGCGGCGCGCACCGGCGCCGGCCTGGTCTGTTCGCACGCCGGCGGCCTGGCGCCCCGGACCCGCCCGCACCGCGCGGCCTTCGCCGACGTGGTCGCCGACGTGCTCACGACGGTGACCGGGCTCGCCGACCGCGCGGTCGCGCTGGGCGTACGCGCCGACGGGATCCTGATCGACCCGGCGCACGACTTCGGCAAGAACACCCGCCACTCGTTGGAGATCACCCGCCGGCTCGGCGAGCTCTCCGGCACCGGCTGGCCGCTGCTGGTGGCCCTGTCGAACAAGGACTTCATCGGCGAGACGCTGGATCTGCCGGTGGCCGAGCGGCTGGAGGGGACGCTGGCGGCCACCGCCGTCTCGGCCTGGCTGGGCGCCCGGGTGTTCCGCGCGCACCAGGTCCGTCCCACCCGGCGGGTGCTCGACATGGTCGCCTCGATCCGGGGCGACCGCCCGCCGACGCTGGCCCGGCGCGGCCTCGCCTGACCGCGGCCGGGCGGGGACGGTGGGGCGACCGTGGGCCGCCCATGGCGGTCAGGACCAGCGCAGGATGTTCTTCCGCCAGGCGTAGAGGATGCCGAGCGCCAGCACCGCCACGAAGACGGCCATCTCCACGACCGTGACCATCCCGAATCCCGGCCGGTCGAAGACGACCGCCCAGGGGAAGAGGAACACCGACTCGACGGCGAACAGCACGTAGAGATACGCGTACACGTAGTAACGGATCTGCATCTGCGCCCAGTCGGCGCCGACGGGGTCGAGGCCGCACTCGTAGCTGGTGCGCTTGCCGAAGGGATCGGCCGGACGGGCAGGACGTAACACCCGGTTGGCCGAGAACGCCGTAACGAAGAAGAGGACGCTGGCGAGCAGCAGCAGCCCGAGCGTCGCGTACGAGCCCAGGTAACCTGGTCACGGTCGCCGAGCCTACCGCTCCTCGTCGCCGCCCGGGTCGAACCCGTTACGGATTTGTTTCCCGGCGGGACTAGTGCCCTCTAGCAACATTTGTCGAATATGGGTATCTCACTCATCGTCACCGGAGGACAGATGGCTCGCGTGGACGTACGGCCCGGCCGGCGGGCGCGTGACCGACGCGCCCTGCCCCTGCTGGCGATCGGCCTCGCGGTCGGGCTGACCGTCACCGCGGGGCCGGGCTGGGCCACCGCCGCCCCGACCGCCGCCCGCGTCGCCTCCCCCGCGACCGAGCCGGCCGGGGAGCCGGGCGGGGACACGCCCACGGCGGATCCGACGGAGACGGAACCGGTGCCCACCGAGGCGCCCTCGACCACGGCCCCGCCGCCGGAGACCACGCCACCGGTCGCGACGACCGAGCCGGCCCCGACGACGACGGCCCCGGAGCAGCCGGCGCCGACCACCGCCGCGCCGACCACCGCCGCACCGCCCCCGGCGCCGGCGCCGTCGGTGCCGCCCGTGCGGCCCTCCGCGCCCGCCTCCACCCCGCCGGCGCCAGCGGCCGGGGTCAGCGTCACGACCGACGACGTCACCCTGACCGCCGCCTACTGGAACGCGCCGAGCACGGTGACCACGCTGCGGGTGACCGTCACGAACACCGGCGCCACGCCCGCCCGGATCCGGCTGGCCTACACGCTCCCGGCCGGGCTGAGCGACGCCGGCACCGGGGGCTGCGCCCCGGCCGGCGGCGGAGAGCACCGCTGCGGCGAGTGGGCGAGCGCGCCCGGCGCCCGGTTCAGCACCCTGCTCCGCGTACGGGTCGACGGCGACGCCTGGAAGCGGATGCCGCTCAGCGGCTCCGTCCGGGTCACCGCGACCGCGCCCGGCGTGCCCGGCGTGGTGAGCGACAACGAGGGGTTCGCGGTGCTCTTCCCGCCCGGTCCGCCGGTGCCGGGGATCAGGCTGGCCGCCGACGCGGTCTCCTTCGACATCAGCGGCGGCTCGAGCGGACTCGAGGTGCGCCTGGGCAACACCGGCCGGGTGGACGCCGAGGGCCGCATCGAGGTGGTCCTGCCCGCCGGGGTGACCGTGCCGACGCCCCCGTCCGGCTGCACCACCGTCAGCCCCGCCCGTACGCGCTGCGCGTTGGGCACCCTCGCCGCCGGCCGGACCGCGCAGCTGCGGCTGCCAGTGTCCGCGACCCCCGAGGCCCAGCGGCAGGCCCCGCTGGCCGGCGCGGTGCTCGGGCAGCTCGACCCGCGCAGCGGCCCGACCCGACAGGTGCAGATGAGCTTCCGGATCACCTCGGCCGCCGCGCTGGCGACGCCGGTGGCCTCGCCGCCCGCGCCGACCGGGTCGCAGGGCGTACTGGCCGCCGAGGCCCCGGCCGTCAGCGACGGCGGCGGAGGCGGCTCGGTACGGCGGACGGCGATCCTCCTGATCGTGATCTCCATGCTGCTGGTGGTGTTCGCCCTCGCGCTGGCGACCACCTCGCTGCGGCGTCGGATGACCGCCCCGGTGACCGGGCCGTCCGCGGCGTCGACGGAGTGACCCGGGCGGCCCCGCGCCGCCGGTCCACCCGGACCGGCGGCCCGCCCACCCCCGCGACCGGTGATCTGGATTACGGCGGCCGGATGGAAACACCTCAAATCGGGGTGGAATCTCGCTGTATCGCATCCCACAGGGCGGCCTCCGAGAAGGTTGGGGCGGCGATTCGACGTAGGCTCTCAGGTGAGGTAACTACAGCGGACCGGGCCCGCCTCGGCGGGTCTGGTACAGCGGTGCGTCAAGGAGGTCACGTGGCCGGGCAAGGCGAGGTCACCATCAAGTTCAGCCGCCCGCGCGACCGCGCCCAGCGAAGCGAGGTGCAGGCGTGACCAAGCAGATCCGTCAACTGGACCGGGTGGTCATCCGGTTCGCCGGTGACTCCGGCGACGGCATGCAGCTCACCGGCGACCGGTTCACCTCGGAGACCGCGCAGCTGGGCAACGACATCTCCACGTTGCCGAACTTCCCGGCGGAGATCCGGGCTCCCGCCGGCACCCTGCCGGGCGTGTCGAGCTTCCAGGTGCACTTCGCCGACTACGACATCCTGACCCCCGGCGACTCGCCGAACGTGCTGGTGGCGATGAACCCGGCGGCGCTCAAGGCGAACCTCGCCGACCTGCCGCGGGGCGCGGACATCATCGTCAACACCGACGAGTTCACCAAGCGCAACCTGGCCAAGGTCGGCTACCAGTCGAACCCGCTCGAGGACGACTCGCTCGCCGGCTACGTGGTGCACCCGGTGGCGCTGACCTCGATGACGGTCGGCGCGCTCGCCGAGCAGGCGGTGTCCAAGAAGGACGCCGAGCGGGCGAAGAACATGTTCGCCCTCGGCCTGCTCTCCTGGATGTACAACCGGCCGTACGAGTCGACGCTGCGCTTCCTGGAGCGCAAGTTCGCGGCCCGCCCCGAGCTGGTCGCGGCCAACGTCGCGGCGTTCCGGGCCGGCTGGAACTTCGGCGAGACCACCGAGGACTTCGCGGTCCGCTACGAGGTGAAGCCGGCGAAGATGCGGCCGGGCACCTACCGCAACATCACCGGCAACGCGGCCCTCTCGCTCGGCCTGGTGGCCGCCGGCGTCCGCTCCGGGCTGCCGGTCTTCCTGGGCGCCTACCCGATCACCCCGGCCTCGGACATCCTGCACGAGCTGAGCAAGCACAAGCGCTTCGGCGTGCTCACCATGCAGGCCGAGGACGAGATCGCCGCGGTCGGCGCGGCGCTGGGCGCGTCGTACGGCGGCTCGCTCGGCGTCACCACCACCAGCGGCCCGGGCGTGGCGCTCAAGAGCGAGACGATCTCCCTCGCGGTGGCGCTGGAGCTGCCGCTGGTGATCGTCGACGTGCAGCGGGCCGGTCCCTCCACGGGCATGCCCACCAAGACCGAGCAGGCCGACCTCAACATGGCGCTCTACGGCCGCCACGGCGAGGCCCCGGTCGCGGTGATCGCGCCGAAGTCGCCGGCGGACTGCTTCCACGCGGCCATCGAGGCGGCCCGGATCGCGCTGACCTACCGCACGCCGGTCATCCTGCTCTCCGACAACTACGTCGCCAACGGCTCCGAGCCGTGGCTGCTGCCCGACGTCGAGTCGCTGCCCGACCTGCGGGTCGAGTTCGCCACGAAGCCCAACGGCGACGACGGCACCACGTTCCTGCCCTACCTGCGCGACCCGCAGACCCTGGCCCGGCCGTGGGCCGTCCCGGGCACCGCCGGGCTGGAGCACCGCATCGGCGGCCTGGAGAAGGCCGACAAGACGGGCGACATCTCGTACGACCCGGCGAACCACGACTTCATGGTGCGCACCCGGGCGGCCCGGATCGAGACGATCCCGGTGCCGGACGTCGAGGTCGAGGACCCGGACGGCGACGCCCGGGTGCTGGTGCTCGGCTGGGGCTCCACGTACGGGCCGATCGGCGCGGCGTGCCGGGGCCTGCGCCAGCGCGGCCACGCCATCGCGCAGGCGCACCTGCGGCACCTCGCCCCGATGCCGGCCAACCTCGGCGCGGTGCTGCGCTCCTACGACCGCGTGGTCATCCCCGAGATGAACCTCGGCCAGCTCGCCCACGTGGTCCGGGCGAAGTACCTGGTCGACGCGATCGGCTACAACCAGGTCCGCGGCCTGCCGTTCACCGCCGCCGAGCTGGAGACGATGCTGGAAGAGGTCCTGAAGAATGTCTGAGCCCGTCGCCCTCAAGCTCACCGCCAAGGACTTCAAGTCCGACCAGGAGGTGCGCTGGTGCCCCGGCTGCGGCGACTACGCGATCCTCGCCGCGATCCAGCAGTTCATGCCGGAGCTGAACATCCCGCGCGAGCGGATCGTCTTCGTCTCCGGCATCGGCTGCTCCTCCCGCTTCCCGTACTACATGAACACCTACGGGATGCACTCGATCCACGGCCGCGCCCCGGCGATCGCCACCGGCCTGTCGGCCTCCCGGCCCGACCTGTCGGTCTGGGTGGTCACCGGTGACGGCGACGCGCTCTCCATCGGCGGCAACCACCTGATCCACGCGCTGCGCCGCAACGTCAACCTGAAGATCCTGCTGTTCAACAACCGGATCTACGGCCTGACCAAGGGGCAGTACTCGCCGACCTCCGAGGTCGGGAAGGTCACGAAGTCGACGCCGGCCGGCTCGGCCGACGCGCCGTTCAACCCGCTGTCGCTCGCCCTCGGGGCCGAGGCCACCTTCGTGGGCCGCACCATCGACTCCGACCGCAAGCACCTCCAGTCGGTGCTGCGGGCCGCTGCGGAGCACCAGGGCTCGGCGTTCGTGGAGATCTACCAGAACTGCAACATCTTCAACGACGGCGCGTTCGACCAGCTCAAGGAGCCGGCCACCCGCGACGACTTCCTGATCCGGCTGGAGCACGGGCAGCCGATCACGTTCGGCAAGGACGGGCAGTTCTGCGTCGTGCACCCGCCCGGCGGGTTCGGCCTGGAGGTCCGGGAGACCGCGTCGGTCAGCCCGGGGGAGATCGTCGTGCACGACGCGACGGTCACCGACCCGGCGTACGCCTTCGCGCTGTCCCGGCTGCCCGGCCTGGACCTGCGGAACACCCCGATCGGCGTGTTCCGCTCGGTGGACCGGCCGTCGTACGACAGCGTGGTGCAGGGGCAGCTCGCCGAGGCGAAGGCCAAGGTCACCGAGACCCCGGAGCAGCAGCTCGCCGGCCTCCTCGCCAGCGGGGACACCTGGACCATCCTCTGAGCGACCGTCGCCGACCCGGTCGGTCCCCGCGGCGGGCCGGGGTCCGCGCGGCACCCGACGACGCGACAGGGCCCGTCACCGACCGGTGACGGGCCCTGCGTCGCGGGCGGGGGTCAGTGCGTGGCGGTCGTCTGGGGCCGGTCGTCGCGCACGTGCACCAGCATGTCGCCGGTCTCGATCACCGCGCCGGCCTTGTCTGCCAGGGTGACCACCTTGCCCCGCCGGACCAGGGCGATGACCAGCGACTCCAGCTCGCGGGGGGAGCGGCCCACCTCGGAGCGCTCGGCGGAGCGCATCGCCAACGCCATGCCCTGCCCGGGGGTGAGCAGGTCCTCCACCACGTCGATCAGCGGCGGGGCCGAGGTGGACAGGCCCAGCAGCCGGCCGGCGGTGGCCGAGGAGACGATCACGTGGTGGGCGCCGCTCTGCTTGAGCAGCGGGGCGTTCTCCGCCTCCCGGGCGGCGGCGATGATCCGCACCTGCCCGGCGGTGAGCTGCCGGACGGTCAGCGCCACCAGGACCGAGGCGTCGTCGCTGTCGGTCGCGATGATCACCGCCTTGGCGTTGCGTACGTGCGCCTCGTTGAGCACCGACGAGCGGGTCGCCGAGCCCTCGATCGCCACCAGGCCGGCCGAGGTGGCCTGCCGCAGCGCCGGACCGCTGCGCTCCACCACCACGATCCGGGACTTGTCCAGCCCGTTCTCCAACAGGGCGGAGACCGCGCTGCGGCCCTTCGTGCCGTAGCCGCAGATGATGACGTGGTCCTTCACGGCTCTCCTCCACCGCGACAGGCGACGCCCGGTGCGGTACTGCTCGGTCAGCACTTCCAGGGTGGTGCCGACCAGGATGATCAGGAAGATCACCCGGGCCGGCGTGATGTAGACGACGTTGATCAGCCGGGCGGTCTGGCTGACCGGGGTGATGTCCCCGTAGCCGGTGGTCGAGAGGGTGACCACCGCGTAGTAGAAGCAGTCGAGGAGGGTCAGCGCGTCCTCGTTGACGTCGCGGTAGCCGTCCCGGTCGAGGTAGACCACGGCGACGGTGGCGAAGACCAGCCCGATGGCGGCGGCCAGCCGGAGACTCAGCGCGCTCAGGGGGCCCCGTCGCTGCGCGGGAAAGTGGATCACGTGAGGGCCCGCCCCGGCCCTGTCGTCGCCTGCACGACCACAACATAGCGGCCTGCGCGGATCTCGCACGGCGGGGTCGTCGACCCGGGGTACGACGACGCGCGGCCGGACGGGCCACCCGGCGCGGCCGACAGCGGGCATGATGGGGGTGTCCCCCGGACGACGAGCCCGAGAGCGAGGCCCGCATGTCGTTGCTGCGACGAGTGATCGGCGGGGTGCTGCGCCGCTTGCGGCTGCGGCAGGGCCGCACGCTGCGCGAGGTGGCCGAGGCCGCCGGAGTGTCCGTGCCCTACCTGTCCGAGGTCGAACGCGGTCGCAAGGAGGCCTCCTCGGAGGTGCTCGCGGCGATCTGCCGGGCGCTCGGCATCCACCTGTCAGACCTGTTGGAGGAGGCGCGCGACGACCTGCGCCGGGTCGAGCCGCGCATCCCGGCCGCGCCCCGGGCCGGCCTGGCCCGGCTGGAGCGGGCGGAGGTCGGCCGCCCCGACGCCGCCGCCCCGGCATTGCGGGTCGGTCCCAGGACCGGCGGCCCGCTGCTCCACCTGGGGCCGCGCACGGGCGGTCCGACCCTCCGGGTCGGGCGGTCCGCCTCCGCAGCGGGCGGCCACCCCGGCCCGCGTACCCGCGTCGCGCTGGCCTGCGGGCGGGCCCGGGCGGGCGCGCGCACATTGACCGTCGTCTAGGCCGGCCGATTCTGCCGTCGGCTGATCTGCCGCCGGCAGAATCGTTGGCTCCGCGCGCCCCGTTCCGCGCAGGCTGGAGGCGCCGGTCCCCCGGGCGTCCTCCGGTCGCCCGCCGGCACTGCCGAAAGGGCGGACTCGATGATCGGTCTCGACGTGCGGATGTTGGACGGTGGGCAGCCCTCCTTCGGCGACCAGGTGTTCGATCGGCTGCTGAGGGAGCGGATCATCTTCCTCGGCACGGAGGTGACCGACGCCTCGGCGAACCAGATCTGCGCCCAGATGCTGCTGCTCGCCGCCGAGGACCCGGAGCGGGACATCGTGCTCTACATCAACTCGCCGGGCGGCTCGGTGAGCGCGGGCATGGCGGTCTACGACACGATGCGCTTCGTCCGCAACGACGTGGCCACGGTGGCGCTCGGCTTCGCCGGCTCGATGGGGCAGTTCCTGCTCTGCGCGGGCACGGCCGGCAAGCGTTACGCGCTGCCCCACTCGCGGATCATGATGCACCAGCCGTCCGGCGGGATGGGCGGCACCGCCGCGGACATCACCATCCAGGCGGAGAACATGCTGCACGTGAAGCGGACCATGCAGGAGCTGATCGCCCGGCACAGCGGGCGCAGCCTGGATGAGATCCAGCGGGACTGGGACCGCGACCGGTGGTTCACCGCCGAGGAGGCCCGCGAGTACGGCCTGATCGACCGGGTGGTCACGAAGGCCGAGCAGCTCCCGGGGAGCTGACGGGGCCGGGCCGCGACGGGGGCGGTCCGGCCCGGTGACGCGGGACGGCGGCCGGCGATGGTCCCGCCGGCCGCCGTCGCGTTCCCGCCGTCAGGGCAGGTCGACGAAATCGTCCAGGAAGTCCCGGGCGCTGTCGCTGTCCAGCCGGTAGGTGACGTTGGTGGCGTAGCAGGGCGCGTCACCGGTGATGGTGGTGGAGGCGAGGAGGCGCTGCCCGCCGGCGGTGAGGAAGTTCGGGCCGCCGGAGTCGCCGTAGCAGGCGCCGCCGTAGTCCCGGCTCTCGTTCATGGCGAGCCGCACCCAGGTGGCGTTGAGCGCGTTGAAGCCGACCTCCGCCTTCATCCGCACGCCGCCGCCCGGGTGGACGTGCCCGCCCGGCTCACGCTGGGCCTCGGCCGTGCCGTACCCCACGACCTCCCAGCGGGCCTGGTCGAGCGCGCGCGGGCCGAGCGCGGCGAGCTGGCCGGCGGTCGGCAGGGTGGCCGGGGTGAAGTCCCAGCGCCGGTCCAGTTCGGCGGCCTGCCCGGCGTCGAGGGTGACCACCGAGATGTCGTGCGAGTCGGCCGAGTTGCCCGGGTAGTCGGGGTGGACGTGCGGCGTGCCCTCGACGCCGACGGCGGCGGCCACCTGCGCGGGGCCAAGACCGGCGGCCTTGGCGTCGGCCAGCGCGCCCTCCACGTCCTGGGCGAGCGAGACGTAGAACCGGGCGCCCGGCGCCCAGTCGGTGGTGCAGTGCGACGCGGTCAGGAAGACGTCGCGGTCGATCATGGTGCCGGAGCAGTACCAGTCGACGACGTCCGGCGTGCCGGGGTCGCCGTCGCGGTCCCACTGCACGATGAGGGCGCCGACCTCGGTGCGCTCCGGGGCGGGGTGGGCGTTGTAGGTGTTGATCGCGGACGCCGGCGTGGCGCCGGCGACGGTCGCGGCGAGCACCGCGGCCGTCAGGGTGGCGAAGAGTGCGGTACGACGCACAGGGTCCTCCGGAATGGAAGCGATGAGCGGAACCGGCGCCGGACGCGCCCCCTCGATCCGCGTCCGACCCCAGGTACGCGATGGCCGCCGCTGGTGCCGGCCGTCGATGGGCCGAGCCTATTCCCGCCGATGGGATTCCGCGCGGAGCGCGGGGCGCAGCGTCTTGCACCCGAATCTCGTTACATCCGTCGGCTGGTCGGCTCCGCCCCTGCAGGCGCCGGGGGCCGGTAACGTGCCGGGACGTGAGTGGAACGGACCATCTGCGTGACACCCGGGCGTCCTACGACGTCATCGCCGCCGACTACGCCGAGCAGCTCCAGGACGCGCTGGTCAGCATGCCGTGGGACCGGGCGGTCCTCACCGGCTTCGCCGACCTCGTGCGCGCCACCGGGAACGGGCCCGTCGCCGACGTCGGCTGCGGCCCCGGCCGGCTCACCGGGTACCTGCACGGGCTCGGGCTGGACGCCTTCGGCATCGACCTCTCCCCGCGGATGGTCGAGATCGCCCGCCGGGCCCACCCCGAGCTGCGCTTCGAGGTGGGCGCGATGCCCGACCTGGAACTGCCCGACGCCGCCCTCGGCGGCATCGTGGCCTGGTACTCGACCATCCACGTCCCGGACGACCTGCTCCCGGCCGCCTTCGCCGATTTCCGCCGCGCGTTGGCGCCCGGCGGTCACCTGGTCCTGGCGTTCCAGGTCGGCGACGAGTCACTGCACCTGACCGAGGGGTACGGCCAGCCGATCTCGCTCAACTTCCGGCGTCGCCGACCGGAGCGGGTCGCCGAACTGCTGACCGAGGCCGGGCTGGACGTCCGCGCCAGGTTCGTGCGCGAGCCGGAGACGTACCCCTTCCACCAGGAGCGCACGCCGCAGGCGTACCTGGTGGCCCGCCGACCGCTCCACTGAGGCCTTCGGCGCGCCGCCCCGGCGTCAGCGCGCCACGGTCAGCACGACCTTGCCCAGCGCCCGGCGTCCCTCCAGGTCGACGTGCGCGGTGGCGGCGTCGGCCAGCGGATAGGTCGAGACCAGCGGCCGCCACCAGCCCCGCCCGGCCAGCTCCAGCGACCGGCCGGCCAGCGCCGGGATGCCGCCGGGCAGGGCCCGCATCCGCTGCCCCAGCCAGCCCACGGTCAAGCCCCGGCCGATGACGTCGCCGGTGTTGATCCGGGTCGCCTCCCCCGCCGACCAGCCGAACATCATGAACCGGCCGCCCGGCCTCGTCAGCTCCAGGGCGGCCCGGCCCACCGCGCCGCCCACCCCGTCGTACACCAGGCTCAGGCCGCCGACCCGCTCCCGCACCCGGTCGGCCCAGTCCGGGCTGCCGTAGTCCACCACGACGTCCGCGCCCAGCTCGCGCAGCTTCGCCGTCCGGTCGGCGCCGCGTGCCGCCGCCACCACGGTGGCGCCGGTCGTCCGCGCGGCCTGCGCCAGCAGCCAACCGACCCCGCCGGCCGCCGACGGCACGAAGACGACGTCGTCCGCCGTCGGTGGTTCCAGGTCGAGGATCCCGAGGACCGTCCGGCCCGTGCCGACCGCGGCCACCGCCTCGGCGTCGGTCAGCTCCGGCGGTACGACGTACAGCGACCCGACGGCGGTGACCGCCTGTTCGGCGTACCCGCCCGGCACCATGCCCAGGTGCGCGACGACCCGCTTGCCGCGCCACGACTCGTCCACGCCCTCGCCCAGCTCGTCCACGACGCCGGCGACCTCCCGGCCGGGGACGGTGGGCAGGTCGGGCAGCGCGAACGGACCGCCGGCCTCGCCCCGCCGCAGGGTCGTGTCGAGCAGGTGCACGCCGCTGGCCGACACGGCGATCCGGACCTGGCACGGGTCGGGTGTCAGGTCGGGCAGGTCGTCGAGCACCAGGTTGCCGGGGGGACCGAACTCGTGAAGTCGGATCGCACGCATGCCACCATCCGACATCCTCAACCGAGCTTGAGGTCAATACCGGCCTCGGATCAGACGGTCGGCGCCACCCGTGGCACCCGAGCACCGAGCCGGCCGGCGGGACCGGCCGGCCGGAGCGTCTGGTGGCGCTGCCGCTCCGGGTGTCCCCCAAGACCGGGCCACCATTGCGCGCCCTCGGTCACGTCACCACCTTCGGCGAGTACCTTCACTGGCACGGTGACCGGGGGCACCGGTCATCGCGCCACGACGATGACGGGAGAGGTCAGATGATCGGTCGACTGCACTCGGTGGTGCTGGACTGCCCGGACGCCGAGAAGTTGGCGGAGTTCTACGTCGAGCTGACCGGCCTGGAGTGGGCCGACAGCGACGGACACTGGGTGACGTTGAAGGGCCCGGACGGGCACCCCCGCCTCTGCTTCCAGAGCGTCGACGACTTCCAGCCACCACAGTGGCCGGATCCGACCCGGCCGCAGCAGGCGCACCTCGACGTGGAGGTGGACGACATCCAGGAGGCCGAGCAGGAGGTGCTCCGGCTGGGCGCCACCCTGCTGCGGGGCGGCGGGGGCCGCAGCAGCGGTTTCCGGGTCTACGCCGACCCGGCGGGGCACCCGTTCTGCCTGGTCTGGGGCCAGGACTGACGCCACGGCCGGCCGGGACCAGGCCGGGCAGGCCGCCGTACGGCCGGGGCGACCGCCCGGTCGTCACCGGGAAGCCGGTGTCCTGTCCGCGCCGCCCCCGGCCAGGCGCCACCGCCCACCTTGGCGGGTCGTTCCGCGTATATTCCGCGACCTGCGACAAATGGTCGCTTCCGGTGGCCTACGGCTGCATACCCAACCAATCGAAAGCAATGCATATTGCCAGCTAGGATGGCGTTTTGGCTGATCTTCGAGTGCCCCCGGCAGGATTCGAACCTGCGACACACGGTTTAGGAAGGCGACTGCGGCGGGTTGGTGAGCATGCCCTTGACCTGGACGTCCGCGTCGGTCATCTGCCGGACGAGTCAAGATCGTTGCACGTACTCTGCACGGCCCCCGGTCCGGCGTCTTCGACTGCTGCGTCCGCCCGACGAGGTGCATCCGAGTCCGTGAGCCATCGGTGGTCGTAGCCGAGATGATCCCAGCAAGAACGCATCCAGCGCTGCTTCCGGGCAGAGGAGGTGCGCCACAGGTACCGCAAGTTGTCGCCCAGCAGATGCCGTCGCTCCGGGGCGATACAGCCGGGTAGCCCATGGCAGAGGTCGGCAAGTTCGTTGATCTGCTCACGCCGCTTCAGCAAGGTCTCCAGCGACTGGTCGTCGTCCACCGGAGCCGTGTGGAACCGGATCTCCAGGAAGGCCAGGTGCAGGAGTTGCAAGACGGCCTTCTCTGTCACTACATCCGGTGGCTCGACGGTCGTCACCGGACAAGTCTCTCCCGGCGGGCGACGGAAGGCGTGCGTGCGGTCGTCTTTCGGCAACCCCCAGTTTGGAAGAGCGCGCTCAACCAAGCCCTGATTCCGGCGACGTCTGCGGCCGGGCAGCTGCCCTCCGTGCCCGCACATGACCGCTGCCCGCCACAGTCACTGGCCCATGGATGGTTCATGACGGCCTCGCGATGATGGCTCACGCCATGCCTGCCCTCTGCTGCCAGACTTGATCGACGGAATGAGGAGGGGAGACACTAGCCTTGGCCAGGCGCAGGTACCGCAAGTCCCAGCCGGTGGAGCCACCAATCCCGCCCCAGTTGCCCCGCACGCTCATGGGCAGGTTCCTACGGGAGAGCATGCTGCGCCACTCGTCGGAGCGTGAACCACTCACGGCAAGGTTCCCAGAGTTCAGCTCGCTCGGCTCCGCCCATGTCATGATCGCCGCCTTCCAAATCGCGGTGGCCCGACTCTTCGAGCCCAACCACGGCCTCAAAGACGTTGACCTCCTCGTATCTGCCATGCGGCGCGCATTCGGCCCGGAACTGCCTTGGCCGGAGACCGAGGCCCTCATCCGCTTCGAGATGGGTGAGGATGTTGCGATCGGAGACTTCTCGGTTCGCACCAAGACTTTCGCCATGATCTTGACCCTAGGGGCCTATACCGACTTCGTGGAGCGGAACGAAGCAGAGGTAGACGGACTCCTCACCGAAGCCGAGCGAAGAGCCTTCGACCACGGGCACCATCCGGAGCTTGCGGAGTAGCAGCGGCTGCCGACCAACGTCGTCATGGGCCACCCGCACCAAGGCACGGCTGCGCAGTGGGCGCGCGGCTGCCCGGCGGCGTACGGCTTACCGCCCCCGGCCCGGAGGCCGGGGGCGGCTTGCCGTGTCGGCGGCTCTCCGTGCGCCTGGCCCCAGGTACTCGGTGGCAAGCCGCGAAGCGGCGCGGCAGCCGATCGCCCCGGCCAAGACGGTGGCCGGCCACCCCGCGATCGTCACGGCAAGAAGGACCGCCACGCTGATAACCGTCTCGATGCCCGGATGAGGACGACTCGCCCGGTGATCATTGTTCGCTGCGCTCTGAGGGAAGCCCGACGTACTGACGAAGTCCCGGCTACCGTCCTGCCGTGAGAGAGCGGAACTGCGGCTCGGCCTGACGCCAGATGCTGATGAACTCCAAACGGGGAACGCTCAGCCGCATCCATACGCCCACCGGTGGCGCCCATGGCGGTGGCTCACCCCACTCCAAGCGAGGGCGGGTGGTGAAGGTGAACACTACGTCGATCTCGGTCATCTCCACGTACATGTTCAGGTGGTCGAAGGTGTCGCCAAGGTGCAACGGCCCCCGTTCCCGTATGCCAGGCTGCTCCGCCAAGCTGCACAGGCGGCAGAAATCCATGTAGTGCGGGTACCAGGCAGTTGTGCTGCCATCCCCGATCGGGACGCCACCCACGTAGAGCTGGAACTCACCGAACCGGCCGTCCTGGCTAGTCGGGACGAACCTCACGCGAAACGCATCGCGGGAACCCGCAGCCGGCACCGGCAGGGCCGAGCCGATATCACCGTCGTTTGCATCCATCTGGGAAACCACCGGGTCGATGCTACGGACGGCATGTCCCGGTACCTCGTCACCCACGAAGCGCGACCGGTTCCGCCCTTCCAGTCCAGCCAGGAGATGCAGCCCGCCGCGCCGGCCGATGCCGGCCGGAGGCCGCCAGCAGGCCGACCGCGGCGGGCGGGCCGCGCTTTAGGATCAAGGGGCCGCGCTTGCGCGGCCCCTTGATCCTAAAGAGACTGTTTCGGCAACCGTCCGGGCGACAATCCGGCAGGTGTTCCTGCGGCAGATCAGACGACGGCAGGCCCCGCAACGTGGAGGCTGCCGTGATCTACGCATTACGAGTCGGTCCCCGGTTCCTGCTAGACCGCGTCGGCCTCGTGCCCTGAGTGCTGCCTCGGTACGGCAGCGTCCACTGCTGATCGCTGGTTTGGCTGCTCCTTTGGCTGCTCGGCTTGCGGCCGCTGCCGCTTCGCCTCCGGCATCCGCCTCTCGCTAGACAACGGCCAGTCCTGACGGGACTGTTGAGGGCCTCTACGCCCGACTGCGCGGCGGCCAAGCAAGGGATGCCGAGGATCCCGCTCACGGGATAGCCTCCACCGTGGAGGCGGTGCTATGTCGCTGTATGGCCGAGACGACGAGACCTGGGAACGCCTGACCGTGGCTGGGCTGGACTTCCTCATTGAGCGGGCGCGAATCGGGGACGTCACTACCTACACGGAGCTCAACGCCACGTTGGTGCATCGAACAGGGATCCCAGGTTTTGACTTTGACCGTGAAGACGAGCGAGCCGCGATAGGACGCCTACTTGGGCTGGTCGTGGAGCGGAACTATCCCACTACGGGTCTGATGATCTCGGCACTAGTGCGGTACCTCGACGCCAACGATGCAGGCCCTGGCTTCTACGCACTCGCGACGCAGTTGGGGCTACTCGGGCGAAACCCATCGAGCACTGCGAAGATGGAGTTTTGGGTCGGTCAGCTCAAGGCGTTGCATCGGTATTACTCGCGTTCGCCGAACCCCTTGGCGTCCTGAGCCCCTTACCGTACTGATTCGCACCGCCAGGCAACCATCCGGCCCGCAATCTGCGGGGGCTTCGGCGTTGGCCCCCCGGATTTCATGTCGGCGGCTGGAGGCCCGGTACGAGCTCTGGCGCTTGTAGGCCGCTACTCACCAGCCTGTTGGCCAGCGCTCGGCCGCTCTTCGTGAACGGTCCTGGCAGCCAGATTCCTGGCCACCTGCTGACGACTGCTGGCCACATTCGCTCAATGAGCCGCCTACCCCGCTCGTACGGATGCAGGTAGATCCACAGCACGGCCGGTACCGGCGCCGGCAAGTCGGAATACCTAGCTGCCGGTTCAACGCCGACTGCCCCAGCCAGCAGCTCGCCACCTCCGAGCGCCCGATCCCTTGATGGGACGAGAACCGCCACCTGGCCCTCGGGGTCCTCCGCCGAGTACGGCTGAAAATCGAACCCGCTCTCTCTATGGAACTGGCGGCCGAGTCGCTCAACTGCTCGGCGGGCTCGCACCGGGCTGTCTGGCTCCACGACCGGACACGCGCCAGCCAGCCTTTCGAGGCGGTTCAGGACGCTGTCAGGCAGGTAGGGCATCCGGATGGTTGCGCGGTCAATCACTTCAGCGGCGCCCGGATCGGCGTAGCTCACTCCTCAATCTTGGCAGAGCTGAGCTCATGAAGGCTAGATCCGGCGTCTGGAGGGCCCGTGGCCATGGAGCGTCCGGCCCCGCCTCCGCGCAGTCGTTGCCGCCGCTGGTAGCGCCTGCCTCGCAACAGCGGCTGAGCCCATGCGGGCAGGTTATCGTCATCCCGGCCTGGCCGATACCTCGCTTACAAGCTCTGTGCATCGTGTCCACCAACGTCCGGGAGCGGCTGCACGCTCGGAGCTTCGTCCATGCCAGCGCTCGTTAGGGTGCTGCCGGCCGGCGCGGTTGCTATCACCGTTGCTGTCGACAGCCGTTCCGCCGGAGCGCCGGGCCGACCCCCGCTGGGGGGATGCGGACGCGCTGTTGTTAACCGCTGCCGACTGGTAGCGGCTTCCACTGGAGTGCAGGTCCGCGCTGCCGTCCGTCGGCGTGCGGCATCGACCCGGAGCAACGCTCTTGCGGCCTCGTCGCTGCATCGCTGCTGGTCGCTGCGTGATCGCGGGACTCTGTGCGATCCGTCCGACAGGGTCGGCTCACATCCCGCGACCTCGGGCGGCTGTTCACGCCTGGAAGCGTCATGACGTAGTTGGCCCTAAGCTCGACTCAATCTCGCTGGTGTATCGGCAGCTAACAGCGGATGATGCCCAGTCGTGGGCTACAACGTGACCTTAACCTTCGACTCAATGCATGACGTGTCGCTGTGGTTGAGCTTCGACGAGCGGCGATTCCTTCAAGGGGGCGCGGGCGTCCATCGACTGACTCTGGCGCTAAAGATCGACGCCAGGGGCACCTTGCCGGCCGGTACCCCCATAGCGCTTGGCGGAAGTGCCTGGCTCACGACGGGCAGCCGCGAGTACCTGGGCCAGTGGGCAACGGAGAGCCCTATCACGGTCTACGACAAGCCGTCCTCGGAGACGCTGGTCCTGGCGCTGACTGACGACCAGGTGGCAATCATCGAGCAGAGGCGCGCGAAGAACGGAGGCGGCTTCAACATCGAGCTTGAGGTTGATGCCCTGCTGACGTCAGGACTGCCGGCGAGATCATTCGAACCACCGCGTCGAGCTTCCTGGTGGCTCCGTCGGGCACCTGCGCCTGAGCCCGTCATCACTGGCTGGCCGAAGGCTCATTCCAATCACAGCGTGTACTTCACCTCGGGCCAGTGGTCCGAGATGCTGGCTGGCATCAACGCCTACGCATCACTTGCAGTGGTTGCGCCCCTGCCCGCCCTCGACCCCGACGCTCATGCCGTCGCCACACACCTCAGAGAGGCGATACGGCTGGTCGCGAACGGTGACGTGACGCAAGGCGTCACCGAAGCGCGCCGCGCGATCGAGGCTCTGGATGCAGTCTTCGGCACTCCAGACCGAGGCAAGAAGGCAATAAGGGAGATTGCCGAGATCACCCCGGAATCCCGCACGCTCTCCGAGCGGGTGGCGTTGCTCGAACACGCCCTCTTCTCCCTGGCCAGCCCCGCTGCGCATGCCGACCCGGATGCCGCCACTTTCCACTGGAACCGGGAACGCGCCAAACTAGTCGTGGCCAGCGTGGCAGCACTCGCTGCCTGTCGTAGCGACATCAAGCAGTGACAGGGGTTCCCTTGTTGCTCAACCCTCAGGGGGGACCTGCGGTATACCTCTACGACGGTATGGGACTCGTTTCCATGGCCGCAGACCCCCACGAGCACAGATGTTCAATCGATTAGCGGCCTCGTTAAAGAACTAATCGAGCTTCGCCAGAGCTACCTCGATCGGGGCCAAACGCTGGCGGCGCAGTACGACGTTCTACGGTCGCCAGGGCGAAGTAAGCTACGCGACTTCCATGCTGAACTCGACCGGGCTGTTCTTCAAGCGTACGGATTCAACACGGAAGATGACGTCCTAGCCCAACTGTTGGCGCTAAACCAAGATATCGCTACCGAAACCGGCGTGGTGCGGGGTCCAGGTGCGAAGGGACTGATTGGCGCAAAGGCAACGACATACGCATTGCGATAATAGGGGCGCCGCTCTTCCATCCCGTATGCCATCGACCCGCCCTTCTGGGGAGCGGGCCGCCGCCCGGCCCGCCATGCCAAGCGGACCTTGACGCACGTTCGGACGCTGGCGGATCGGGCGGCGGTCTGCTCGGCTTGCCCGGGTCGATGGCAGACGGGAGGGCCCACCGCAACCACCCACGGACCGCGACCCGCCGGCGCAGCCCCGGCCATCCTGGAGCCGGGGCGCCCCCGCCGGAGGCGCAGTAGCCGCAACCCTGCGACCGCCGCCAGCTCGCCGACGCGGCCGGCGTGCGCTTCCTTACGCCGCGCAGGCTCGTGTCCGCGCGGCCCGGCCGGCTGCCGGCTCACCCTCACCCGGCAACGCTCTGTCGTTCTGCGGCGGCCCTCCGGGCTTCCCCGCTCTCCGCGCCAGCCGCCAGGCGTTAGGCGTGACGGCCGCAGAGCGACAGCGGCAGCGGCCGGCGCGCGCCCAGGCGGCGGCGCGTGCGGCCCGTTCAGGGCCGCCTTGAACCCGTATCGAAACTCCGGGCTAGAGGGCGTCGCCGTGCTCCGCATAGGTTGCGTTGCTGCTGGTGCGCGCTGCGATAGCTGTGCGCAGTCTGCGGGTAAGTCGAGACGGTCCGTGACGCTCAAGGTCATCTGCTGCCACGTAGCGCCACTCGGTGAGTTCTCCGTCCGCGAAGTGGATGGCCTGTTCCTGCTCGGCAGTCAAAGATCCAGCGTCGAAGATGAAGAGGAGCTTGTCCCCTTCGTTCTCGGCCGGTGCCCAGTCAACGACGAGCATGGGGCCGAGCGCGGGTGTGAGGCCAAGTTCCTCTCGAACCTCGCGTACGCATGCAGCTCGGGGTGACTCACCGGGTTCGACGTAGCCGCCGGGGATGTCCCAGTGCTTCTTGTAGCTGGGGCGTACGAGGAGTATGCGGCCTTCGTTGTCGAAGAAGAGGGCGCCTGCGGCGACGCGTGGGGTAGCCATGGGTGGCATCTCGTTGGCCGTCACCAGGGCAGCCTAGATGGGCTGGGTTCAGTCAAGCACCTTGAGCCGGCGGGCCAAGCCGACCAACTCAGCGGAGGGCTTGCCGCGCTGTCGGCGAATCCAGGTCAGGGCGAGTTGTCGGCTGAGGAAGTGGTGCCGGACCTGCTCGGGTGCCATCTGCTCGGCATCGAGCAGCACGGCCTGGGCGTCGTCGACGCGGTTCCACGAGCTGTAGGCGCGGGCGACTTCGAGGGCGTGCCGTACGCGGCGTTCCATCGGTAGACCGGTGGTGTCGACGCGCGGTCCGAGGTCGATGGCGACTTGCAGGTTGCCCAGCTCGGAGGCGGTGGCGACGCGGTGGATGGCGACGTTGGTCGGGCCGAACGCGGTCCAGAGGTGGTTGGCGTCGGCTCCGAGCTGGCCGGCAGCGTGGTCGGCGGCGTCGAGGAAGGTGCGGGTGGTGGCGGCGTCGTTGGATCGGGCGGCGGCCATCGAGCCGGACAGGAACAGGGTTCCGTAGACGGAGAGCAGCGCTGGCGTGGCTTCCTTCAGGTGGTGCTCAAGGTAGCCGGCGGCGTCCTCGGTGAGGCGTACGGCTTCGGCATAGCGGCCAGTGGCGTGCAGGGCATGGCCGACCGAGCGGAACAGAGAGCCGGTGACGAGCGGGTCGCCGGTGGGGCGGACGGCGGCCAAGCCGCGGTCGGCGGCAATCCAGGCGAGATCGCTTTCCCCAAGCTTGGTGAGCTGGGTAGCTGCGAGCTGGTACGCCAGACCGAGCAGGCGGCGGGCCTGGTCTTGGTCGTCGCCGTCGTGGTGGTCGGCGGCGGCTTGGGCGCGGTGCAGCAGGTCGGGCAGGCGGCCGGTGACGTACCCGAATCGTGAGTCCTGGTAGGCGTCCCAGAGGGTTCCCACCTCTTTCTTGAGCACGGCGACGCTCGGTGGCTCTGCATCCGGGCTGCCGCCGAACGGGCCGAGTGCGCGGTAGTTCATCAGGGCGGCTCGCAGGGCGGGCACGGTTTCGGTGCCGCTGTCGGCGGTCCAGTCGAGCAGCGAGGGTTCGCCGAGCAGGTCTCCGAGAGAGACGTCCAGGACTTCGGCCAGGGATTTGATGACGGAGAGCCGGTCCAGCTCGATCCGGTTGTTCTCGATCTTGCCCAGCCAGTCGGAGGTACGGCCGATCAGCCCGGCCAGAACTTCCTGAGATAGGCCGCGCCGTCGCCGGTACCAGCCGACGCGTTCGCCGATGGTCAGGGTGTTGGTCGTCCCGCGCACCGGTTCACTGTCTCCCCTCGGTCGGCTGCGACCCCGGAAGGATTTTCCGGGTCGCTGGGCGGTTTGTGCCACAACCTGTCTACATGACGGGGCTGAACGTATTTAGCAACTGCCAATCCTGCTCGGGCGCGGGCTGGAAGTACACCCTTGCCCGCACCGCCATCCGGGGGATGGGGCGCGGGTCGGAGCGGACTCGGTCCCTGGCCCGGCGGTCCTGCCTGGACTGCGCGGGTTCCGGTCGCTCGGCGACCTGCTGAGGCTGGCCCGGGGTGGGTGCTGGTGTGGGGCCGCGACCCGAACGACGGCCCGTGAATGGCCCGCCCACCCCGGTGCCCCGCAAGCCGGCGCCGTCCCGGCCGGGCGTGCCGGCGCCGGGTGACCTGGTGCTGATCGACAGCCGGGCGTCGGTGCAGTTCGGCGGCGATCGCGCACTGTGGCTACGGGTGACGTCGGTCTGCGACAAGCCGACCTACTACGGCTGGGTGTGGCTGACCGGCTACGCCATCGACCTGGCCACCGGTAAGGCGCTGGCGCGGCGTGAGGTCTTCGCGCAGATCGCCGGCCTTCAGATCCAGCGACGCACTACCGACAGCGCGCCGCCTCGCAACGTGGCGCCGGTGATGAGGAGACGCGGTGTTTGACGTTCGGGTACGACTCGGCGCGGTGCTGACGATCGATGCAGCAGATCGTCTCCTGCCGTCGGACGGGCCGGTGACGTTGTGGGTGACCGGGGTTCGGCTGGTGGCCAACCGTCCGCCGCAGGATGAGTGGATCTGGGTCGAGGGATTTAGGCTCGGTCCGTCTGGTCGTCATGGTCGGCAGGCGCAGATCCTGGTACGCGCGAGCAAGCTCCCGCCGGATGGGGCGGCCCGGTGAGCACCTACCTGTCCAGTGCGGTGTGCGACCAGCTCCGGGCGGCACAGGCGCAGCTTGACCAGCATACCCCGTCGAGCGCGAACGGACGCTGCGCCACCTGCGGCGAGGAGGGTCCGTGCCCGCAGCGCCAGGCAGCGTTGCGGGTGTTCGGCCGGTACGGGTGCCTGCCGCGTCGGTGGCCGGGCGCGACTCGTCCAGAGTCGGTGGGAGCGCCATCGTCGTGGTCGGGATGGCTGGCCGCAGCGGTGGAGCATGTGACGTCGAACGGCTGACCTTGCTTGTCCTGTCATGCAAACAACTCATAAGCTGCTGAGATTCATGCAGCGTTCCTAGGTGGGGTGGCCCGCGATGGCGTACGAGATACCGACGCCGAAATACCTGCGCGTGTTGAACACGCTGCGGAAGCGCATCGAGGACGGCGACTACGCCCCCGGTGCGGCACTGCCGTCGGAGAACCAGCTCTGCACGGAGTTCGGGGTGTCCCGCCCGACGGTGCTCAAGGCGCTGGGCATCCTCAAGCAGGACGGCTGGATCGAATCGCAGCAGGGCAAGGGCAGCTTCGTACGCGGCCGGCCCGCCTCCGGCCGCACCTCGCCCGACTACGCTCGTGACGCGGTCGAGCTGGACGAGACCGGGGAGGCGGAGATCCTGCACGTCGGTCCGGTGCTCGCGTCACCGCGGATCGCGGCGGAGTTGAAGATCCCGGAGGGTACGCCGGTCTACGAGCGGCGCCGCCGGACCGTCTCGGAGGCGGGGCCGGTGGACCTGGTCGCCACCTTCGTGCCAGTGGACATCGCGGTCGGCACCGACATCACCAAGCCTGACCCGATCGCTGGCGGCCTGCTCGACCTCATCGCCCGCCACAAGGGCCTACGACCCGACTACGCCACCGAGCGAATGACCGCCCGCCGGGTGAGCGACATCGAGGCTGAGGCCCTGGAGGTGCCGGCCGACGAGTCGGTGATGAGCGTCGTCATCACCGTCCACCAGGCGTCGGGCGACCCGATCATGACCTCGGTGCTGGTGATGCCGGGCAGCCGCCACGAAATTGAGGACATCTACGCGTTGAGTTGACCCGTCACCTCGTCGGCACTCTCCGGGCCGTGCGCACCATTGGGTCGTTCGGATTCAAATCGTAAGGCGCGCTCTGCGGAGTCGAGAAGGTCAGCGTAAGTTACCACTTGAATTCGGCTCAAGTGAGCATTATAGGAGCGGATCGCCTGGTCAATTTGCTCGCGAGAGATGCCACTACCATGGGCGCGGTTGGGATGTCCTATCACGACTAATCCACGAGCTCGGCGCAAGTCGTAGTCGACACCCAGTTCATTCCGATAGAGCGTTCGATAGCCTGCTCCCATTTCGTCTAGGGAGCGAAGGTAGTTGAGGCATTGACTTACTGCCTCATGCACCTGATCGGCAACAATCAGATGGTTTCGATGCTGTCGCACAAGTTTGCTTTCCGGACCCTTGAGTTCAACCACTTGCAGGCTGCCATCGGCGCAAATTAGCGGAATGTCGTACTGGTCGAGTTGCACCAGCGTTCGCCTATCTGCTACCCCAATGTACTGTCCACCGAAAAGCCAATATCTCTTACCCATGGCCGCTTGCATTTTTCTTTCGTTGCTGTGCGGATCGCTTGCAAGCTCTTGTAGCTCTGCCACGATTCGGCGACGCTCACGAATTACGGCAGACTCGGCGGCCGACAGCCCGGCAGTAGTCGATGTCAGCCCCGACATGACCTCCTCGACCTGACCCGACTCGGACAAGACTCTGCCGAGTTCAGCCGCACTCAGACCTTGTTCAGCCCGGATCTCGCCAGCCCGATCCGAATAAGACTTTAGGCTACTTACGAAGCTTTCAAAGGTTTGGTCCGGGAAGGGCTCCCGCGTTTGTCCATTTCTCGTATCGAAGGCTAGATAGCAAACCCCACCCACCAGCCGATCAGCCAACATTCGACGGAATGCCGATCCCACCAACTCTATCCGGGATGCGGGTTGTGCATCGGTAGTCAATGTGAACGGATTGCGTTCGGCGCGTCTTGCGAGCGGAACCGAGTTGCGCTCGTTTTCTTCGAGGACGAAGACGACCCCCACCCAAGGCCTGTATGGGGCACGATCTGGACCATCGAAGGTGCGAGCGACGTTGGTCGCCGCAGCAACCAAGCTGTCAAGCCTGTTATTGACGTTCACCTGAAAACTTGAACCAGCGAGAATTTGAATTTCTATCAGTGCGAGCGGGAGTTCGTCTTCTGCAACGACCAAATCCCAGCGTTGAGGAGTGGTCCGATAGGAGGCGGGCACCCCCTTTGCTTCGGGCCAGATCGATGATGACTCAATGCCAGCAGCGGATAGATCGTCGGCAAAAGCCTGATTGATCGCCCGAGAGAGGTCTCTTGCTAAGGATCGCTCCCCGTAACGATCAACCCCCCGGCTCCGCTCCCAATAATCACGAAGGGCTTCTTGAGTTGAAGTCGCTAACAAGGGCGCCCCTTCTGTCGGCGAGGGCTCCTGGCGCACGGCTGGGCCACCATCGTCTCTGCTCGTCGCTCGAACAATACTGCCGGCAACGGATGGCTGCTGGGACTCGGCCGTCCATGTTGGACCCCGCCCTTGCTTGTACTTACAAGCTGGCGTAGCTTGTTAGCTCAACCTGTTGTCAGGTAGACGACTAGTGAGGCTAGGAGGCTGTCTACGTGGTTCCGAT
Organism: Micromonospora sp. URMC 107; assembly: GCF_051386315.1. Classification (NCBI taxonomy): domain Bacteria; kingdom Bacillati; phylum Actinomycetota; class Actinomycetes; order Micromonosporales; family Micromonosporaceae; genus Micromonospora; species Micromonospora sp. URMC 107. Next base: position 25,395 of record NZ_JBPQTK010000020.1, on the reverse strand, counting down.
GACGTTGAAGGTGCCCGTCCCGTCCGAGTACGTGTTCCCTGCCGGGGCGCTCTGCCTTGGTGTGTCGCCGCAGATCGATTTTGAGCGGCGGGGTGAGGCGGACAACCAGGCGCGGGACAAGGAGACCGGGGAGCGGGTCTGGGTGGTGCGGGTGATGGACCTGGACCCGGAGGCCGGGAAGTTCGGTCGGTCGACCGAGGTGAAGGTGAAGGTGGTCGCGCCGCAGCAGCCGGTGCCGCCGCCGTCAACGGTTCCGGGTTACCCGCCGGCGGTGGAGTTCGAGGGCCTGACCCTCACCCCGTACGTGGATTCGCAGCGGTGCAAGCCGGGCCGCTCGTCGGGTGACTGCCGCTCCCGCATGGCGTACTCGCTGCGGGCCACCGCGATCCGTCCGGCGTCGAGCATGCCGGGTTCGGTGGCGGCCTGAGCGGTCGTTGTTTGGCGCGCGGGGCGGGTCGTTTCCCCGCCAAGAGTCCCGGCCCGTCCCGCGCTCTCCCCATCCCTCACGTGTGAAGGAGGGCGTGATGCCCACCGTAGTTCCCCCTGCCCTGAACTGCCCTGAGGGCCGCTGCTCGTCGGGGTGGTGGTCCTGATGTCCCGTACCCGCCTGGTCGGCCTGCGGCACGCCTACCGGGAGGCGGAGGCGGCCCTCCGGTCCGTGCTGCGGTTGCCGCCGGCTTCGGCGCGGGCGTGCGCGATCCGCTGCCCCCGCTGCGAGCAGTGGGTTAAGCCGCGCCGCTTCGACCTGCGTCGCATGTCCTGCCGCTCGTGCATTTCGACCCTGGCCCATCCTGGCAGGGGTGGTGACCTGTGCCTCTGATCAACATCATTCCGGGCGACAAGATCCCGGTGGCGCCGATGAACGTGCGCCTGCCGGCGTGGCAGGTCCCGGGTTGGCTGCTGGTGTTCTGGTGGCTGGCCCGCGGCCTGTTCCGCCTCACCGCGCTGGCGGTGCGGTACTGGTGGCTCACCACCCCCACCGTCGCCGCTCTGTGGGTGCGGGCCGAATACGGCGGGCGGGTACTGGCCGGCGTCGTCCTGGCGGTCGCCGTCGGCTGTGCGGCCTGGTGGCGGTGGCACCCGTCGTCGTGGCTGCGCTTCGGCTGGTATCCGAACGTGAGCCGGGTCCGCGCTCTGGTGGTCTACCGGCGGCGGTGGGCGTCGGTGATGGCGACGTGTGGGCTGGCGACGGCGTTCGCCGGTGACCGGTACGTGCCGCAACTGCTGCGGGTGCGCTGCGACCGGTACAGCGACGAGTTGACCGTCCGGATGCTGCCGGGGCAGATCCCGGACGACTGGGGGCAGGCCGCGGAACGCCTCGCCTACGCCTTTCGCCTTCGTCAGGGGCAGGCCCAGTCGACGGAGCGGCCGGATCAGGTCGTGCTGCGGTTCCTGCGTCGTGACCCGCTCGCGGCCGTCGTCGGTCCGCTGCCGGTACCGGTGGTGCCGGAGCTGGGCGGGCTGGCGCTCGGTATGCGTGAGGACGGGCAGCTCTATGGGCTGCGCTTGGCCGGCTCGCACGTGCTGATCGCGGGGGCGACGGGCTCGGGCAAGGGCTCGGTGCTGTGGTCGCTGATCCGCGCCCTGACCGGCGGTGTGCGGTCGGGGTTGGTGGAGCTGTGGGCGTTCGACCCGAAGGGCGGGATGGAGTTGGCGGCCGGGGTGCCGCTGTTCGCCCGCTTCTCCTACGACGACCCCGACAGCATGGCCGGCGTCCTCGAAGAAGCCGTCAAGCGGATGCGCCTGCGGGCGGCCCGCCTGCGCGGGATCGCCCGCCAGCACACGCCGACGCCGGATGAGCCGCTCATCGTGTTGCTCGTCGACGAGCTGGCGGCGCTGACGGCGTACATCACCGATCGGAAGGTCCGCGACCGGATCAAGGAAGCCCTCGGCCTCCTCCTCAGCCAGGGGCGCGCGGTCGGCGTGCACGTGGTCGCCGCACTTCAAGATCCCCGTAAGGACGTGCTGCCATTTCGGGATCTGTTCCCGACTCGCATCGGGCTGCGGCTGACCGAGCCGGAGCAGGTGGACATGGTTCTCGGCGACGGCGCCCGCGACCGGGGAGCGCTGTGCGACCGCATCCCCGAATCGGCTCCCGGCGTCGGGTTCGTCGTCCTCGACGGCGTTCGCGAACCCGTCCGGGTCCGCTTCTCCTACCTCACTGACCACGACATCCGCGAGCTGGGCCGTGACTACCGGCGGCTCTGCGACGACACCACCGACGAGCAGGAGGTGACCAAGTGAAGGCCAACGCGAACGCAGACCGGGTGGAAGGCGTCGTCCTGGTCCTCATCGTCCTGACCGTGGGCGGGCTGGCGGGGGCGGCGTCATTCACCCACGTGCACGACTGGACCATGGCCAACTCGCCCGCCGGTACGGGGGACTGGTTCGGTTGGGCCAACGCCGCCATCTCCGAACTGCTGCCCCTGGCGGCGTTGCTGACGATCCGGCGGCGCCGCCGCACCGGCGGGTCGGTCGGGTACCCGATGTTCCTGCTCGTCTGCGCCGTCGCTCTGTCGCTGTCGGCGCAGCTTGCCGTGGCCAAGCCGGGGGTGTCCGGGTGGCTGCTGTCGGCCGTGCCGGCGCTGGCGTTCCTCGGTCTGTCCAAGCTCGTCTTCTCCACCACCCCCGCCCCGGCGGTGGTGCCCGTCGACAAGCCGGTAGACACCGACGGCTGGGGCGACGTGCCGCCCGGCTACGACCCGACTGAGGAACGGCCGTCCGTTGTCCTCGTCGACGAGGACCAAGCGGTGACCGTCGCCGTGGAGGCCACCAACGAGCAGCCCCGCCCCGGGGATCTCCGCTCGGTTCCCGTGGTGCCGGTGGAGCGGCGGCCGGGACTGGTGCCCGTGCCAGCGGCGGCATTCGCGCCCCGCAACGGCAGCGTCTTCGGTGGGGAGCGTGACCGGTGAGCCAACTCGAACTCATCCCCACGACTCCCGTCGAGCAGCCCCGGCCGGGGTCGCGGGCGGACCGGATGCGTAAGCCCCTGGCCAAGGACGCGCTCAAGCAACTCGCCGAACAGAACGGCGTCTGTGTTCGCCCCCTCGCCATGCGGCGCACCGACACTGCCACCGGCCTGACCGAGGTGGTGGAGGTGCCCTGCGGGGCGACCCTGGCGGTCAAGTGCAAGCCATGCGCGGAGCGGGGCCGGCGGCTGCGCATCCAACAGATCCGCGAGGGCTGGCACCTCGCCGACGAACCCGCCATCCGCCCCGATCAACCGGGTGAAGACGTGCTCGCCCTGGTACGGGTCCGGGCACACCTGGAGTTCGAGCGCGAAGCCGTGCAGTACCAGCCGATGACCCCTGACGAGCGGGTTGCCCAACTGGCCGAGATTGACGCCGCGATCGCGGAGCTGGACGAAGCGCTCGCCGAAACCAGCCTGCGCGGACACCTCACCCCCAAGGAGCGCGACGAGCGGCCCCGGCGGAAGCGGTCGACCAGGCGGCGGCAGGACTCTCCGGATCTGCCCCGCCTGCCCGTCGACCCGCGTACGGTCGGCCGCGCCTACTCCGGGAAGGCCGGGAAGACGCACCGGCCGTCGATGCTCATCACTTTGACGCTTGGCTCACACGGGCCGGTGCACTCCCACCTACGGCGCGGCGCCTACGTCGCCCCCTGCGAGTGCGGCCAACGGCACGGCCCGTATGACGACGTGCTCGGCACCCCCGTCGACCCCGCCAGCTATGACTACCGGCGCGCGGCCCTCGATGCGATCCACTTCGCGCGGGTCCTCGACCGGTGGTGGCAGAACGTCCGCCGCGCCGCCGGCTGGAACGTCCAGTACGCGGGGGCGGTCGAGCTGCAACGCCGCCTCGCTCCACACGCGCACTTCGCCATCCGCGGCACCCTTCCCCGGCGGCTGCTCAAGCAGATCGCGGCGGCCACCTACCACCAGGTGTGGTGGCCGCCCTTCGACGAGCTGGCCTACCCGGTCGACAAGCCGCCGGTCTGGGACGTCGACCAGCAGGCGTACGTCGACCCTAAGACCCGGGAGCCGTTGCCCACCTGGGGTGAAGCCCTCGACGCCCTGGAAGAACCCGACAGCCGCCCCGCCTACGTCGCCCGGCTTGGGCGTATCGATGCCCGGGGTATCGAGCAGGGCACCAAGGATGCGGAGCGGTCGATCCGGTACGTGACGAAATACGTCACCAAGGACCTGACCGACCAGGCCAAGCCGCGCTCCGACGCGCAGAAGGCGCACTTCGACCGGCTCCACGCGGAACTCGCTGTCCTGCCGTGCTCGCCGACCTGCGCAAACTGGCTGCTGTACGGCGTCCAGCCCGACGGGGTCAAGGCGGGCTTGACCCCCGGCCGCTGCACCGGGAAGGTCCACCAACGCTCCACCCTCGGCTTCACCGGCCGGCGCGTCCTCGTCTCCCGGCAATGGTCCGGCAAGACCCTCGCCGACCACCGCGCCGACAACCGGTCCTGGGTGCGCGCCATCCTCGCCGGCGGCATGGCCGACATCGAAGAGCACGACCAGGCGACCGACGACGCGGACGGCTCGAAGCGGTACCGGTTCGAACTCGCCCGACCCGAAGACCCCGACATGCCGCCCCTGGAACACCGGCTTCTGCGCGCGATATCCGCCCGCATCCGCTGGCGCGCAGACCTCGACACCGCCCGGATACGAACAGCCGCCGCCGTTTCGGCAACCGCTGCTCCCCTCTCCCCTGCTGTTGATCCGAAGGAAAGAACCCCTCATGGAAAGTGAGCTGTTGACCGTTCCGGAGGTCCTCGCCGTGCTCAATGGCGTGTCGCGGCGTACCTTCTACCGCTGGCGTGAGCTGGGCATCGCCCCGGAGTGCATCAAGCTGCCCAATGGTGAGCTGCGCATCGAGCGGCGCGACCTGCGGTCGTGGCTGGAGCAGCACCGGGAGGCGGCGTGAAGTCCCGCGAGGTGCGGATACGCGGCATTCAGGTCAACGCCCTGGGGGGTCGCAAGAAGTCGTACACCGTCCGCTGGGTGGTGGGCAGGGGGCCGAAGTCCCGGACGTTCGGCACCCGGGCGCTGGCGGACAACTTCCGGTCGGACCTGATGCAGGCGGCGAACCGGGGTGAGGCGTTCGACGCTGACTCCGGGTTGCCTGAGTCGTTGATGGTGCCGGTGGAGTCGGTGAGCTGGCTTGGCTTCGTCCGCCGGTACGTCGACATGAAGTGGCCGGGCGCGGCGGCCAAGTCGCGGGAGAGTACGACGGACGCGCTGGCGACCGTGACGGCTGTGCTGGTGCGGGACCTGGCCGGGCGGCCGGATCCGGCGTTGCTGCGGCGGGCGTTGCGGGAGTGGGAGTTTCCGCCCGCGTCTCGGCAACTTGACCGGCCGGCGGAGATCGCTGCGGCACTGCGGTGGCTCGGCAAGGCGTCCGTGCCGTTGTCGGCGCTGGCGGAAGCCGCGGTGGTGCGTCCGGCGCTGGACACCCTGGGGCTGACGTTGGACGGGCGGCCGGCGGCGGCGTCGACGACCAGGCGGCGGCGCTCGGTCTTCTACAACGTCCTTCAGTACGCCGTGGAGTTGGAGCTGTTGGACTTCAACCCGGTCGACAAGCTGCGGGTCCGGTCGTCGCGGCGGAAGGTGGCTGGGGAGGTGGACCGCCGCGTTGTGGTCAACATCCGCCAGGCGCGCGAGCTGCTGACCGGGGTGACGTACGTCGGCCAGCGCGGGAAGAACGGCCGGCGCGGTGAGCGCCTGGTCGCCTTCTACGCCTGCCTCTACTTCGCGGCGCTGCGGCCGAGTGAGGCGCTGGGCCTGCGGGAGCGGGACTGCCATCTTCCGGCAACCGGCTGGGGTCTGCTGACGGTGGAGAAGTCACGGCCTGCGGCCGGGAAGCGCTACACCGACAGTGGAGAGGTGCACGACGACCGGGGACTCAAGCACCGGGGCGACACGGAAGCGCGGGAGGTGCCGATCCCGCCGGAGCTGGTGGCGATCCTTCGGGCGCACATCGACCGGTTCGGCGTCGGCGCCGACGGGCGGCTGTTCCGCAGCGACCGGGGCAACGTGATTGCCTCATCGACGTACTCCCGGGTCTGGGAAGAGGCGCGAAAGCTGAGCCTGACCCCGGACCGGGCCGCCTCACCCTTGGCCGGGCGACCCTACGACCTGCGGCACGCCGGGGTGTCGCTCTGGCTCAACGCCGGGCTGCCGGCGCCCGAGGTCGCTCAGCGGGCCGGGCACTCGGTCGACGTGCTACTCAAGGTGTACGCGAAGTGCCTCGACGGGGACCGCAGCCGGATGAACGAGCGCATTGACGCGGCGCTGAGCTGATGTACGTCCACAGCCCGTGCCAGGATCGCGCCGTGCTCCGATCCGTTGAAGTCACGACCGCCCTCGTCCTTCCCTCGTCCTCCCATAACCTCCACTGGCGCCGCCGACTTGAACTGAGCCTGGACTGCTTCGTCTGCCAACGCACCGGCCGCACCACGCTCTTTGAGGTGGGAGCGGATCGAGCAGTCTGCTCAGGTGATGACGAGTTCGGTGAGCATTACTCCGCCGGCCGCATCGCGGCCTTCGACCACAGCGAAGAACGTGACCAGACCAGCCTGCGTGCGGTGGTCGACTACTGGTGGGCGCCGTTCCACGACGCCAAGCGAAATGAGCCTGGCGTTGCCCTCACCCGAGCACCTTGGGTTCGGCTCCACTTGGGCTACTACTGCCCTGAGACAGAGAAGCCGGGCGAGTTCCACACCCAGACCAACCTCGTCCGGCCTTCGTCCGGATCCTGTCGGCACTGCTCGGCGCCGGTCATGGTGAGCCGGGAGGTACCGCAACTCCGGCTTCTGGTGGGTCGCTGATGATCAAAAGGGCGAGTGAACCATCTCTGCCGGTCCTGCGACCGCTTACCCCTGGCAGGGTGCTGACCTGCACGAACAGCCGCGTTCAAGCGTCCAAGATCATTGCACGTATTTTGCACGGAGGGCTGCAAACGGCGGCTCCGGGTGGCATCCGGCTGCACAGGTCGACCGATCGACGCAGGAGCGTATCCGCAGGTCAGATGGCGTTTTTGCTGATCTTCGAGGTGCCCCCGGCAGGATTCGAACCTGCGACACACGGTTTAGGAAACCGATGCTCTATCCCCTGAGCTACGAGGGCGCGAGGGCCTAGTCTAGCGACCTGCGGGTTCACCTGGGTGGCAGGGAGTGGCCCACGTTCACCCACGTTCGCCGCACCCCCGTTCGCCCAGCCCAGGACCCCACTCCGAGCGCACGAACCCCAGGTTGCGACCGACGGTCGGCCGCAGTGACCCACGCTGACACCGGTTCACCCGGGTTGGCATCCGCTGGAGAGCACACCGCGCACATCATCGGAGATCATGAGGTTCCCTCCCCCGCGAACGCGGAGTCCAGGGGTAGTTCCATCACGTAGGGAGAGTAGGGCCGTCTCCCGCCCGTAGAGCTCGAATGCCGTCTGGAGCGGACACGGTGAGTCGCGTGGTTGTGGCATCGTGTCACCGCAAGCGGGGGGTGACGCAGGTGGATGTGTCGGCGCCGCCAAGGTACGCCGAAGCTTTGCTGTTCGTCGCCGAGGTGGTCGATGCGGCCGCCCGTCCCCCACATGGCGACCACGGCGAGGTCTGCCGAGCACGCCGGTGGGGCGCTTGGTCCGCGGGGTTGCTGCGTCGGCCTGTGGAGACGGTGATCCACCCCTGATGCCTACGGCTGCGGTCCCCACCAGGTGTCCGCTGATGCGAGAAAGCGGGCACTGGATCTGGCTGCGGCCTCGGTGGCAGGGTGGCAGCCGCTACGAGAGCGGCGCACGGGTGGTGGCACTCGGTGCCGGGCGGCCTGACGTAGCGGTGCGGCACGGCCGGCGACGCCCTGGCCGTGGCCGCCCCGACGGACTCAGCAGGCGTCCGGGTAGGCGGGATGCCTATGCTCGTCGGGTGAAGGACAGCGAGCAGGCCGTGCTGGCCGGGATGCTGCAGTCGGCCGAGGACGCCGCCCCGGTCGAGGCGGTCCAGGCCGTCACCGGCGCCATCGCCGCCGCATTGAACGCGCTCAGCGTCTCGCTGCTGATCGCCGACCTCAGCGGCCGGGCGTTGGTCCGGCTGACCCACGAACCAGGCGGCGACGGTCCCGGCCGGCGTCAGGGTGAGGAGGTCGCGGAAGTCCTCCCCTTCGACGGCGGACCCTACGAGCAGACACTGCGCCGGCAGACCACCCAGGTACTTTCCCGCCATGGCCGGTGGACGGTACTGGCGCCCGTCACCGAACGCGGCGAAGCCATCGGGCTGCTCGAGATCGACCTGCCCGACGAGCCGGACAGCGACGTTCTCGCCCAGCTCGGCCGCACCGGGCACGCGCTGGCGTTCGTGGTCATCGCCAACCGCCGGCACACCGACCTGTTCGAGTGGGGGCAGCGCACCACTCCGTTCGCCCTCTCCGCCGAGATCCAACGCCGCCTGTTGCCCGCCGCGTTCACCTGCGAAGCCGGCGCGTTCGCCCTCTCCGGCTGGCTGGAGCCGGCCGCCAGCGTCGGCGGGGACACCTTCGACTACAGCCTGGCCCGAGACCTGTTGCACCTCAGCGTCACCGACGCGATGGGCCACGGCGTGGCCAGTGCGCTGACCGCCACCCTCGGTGTGGGCAGCCTGCGCAACAGCCGCCGCCGGGGCGCGAGCCTGACCGCGCAGGCCGAGGAGGCCAACCGGGCCGTCGACGAACACGCCAACGTACGCGGCGCGTACGTGACCGCCGTGCTGGGCCGCATCCACCTCGCCACCGGGCGCTGCGAGCTGCTCAACGCCGGACACGTCCCGCCGCTACTGGTCCGCGACGGCCGGGCAACGCCGCTCGACCTGCCCGCCAACTTCCCGCTGGGCATGTTCCCCGACCAGCGCTACCGCAGCGGCGAGATTCCTCTGCGACCCGGCGACCGGCTGGTCATCGTCACCGACGGCATGCGCGAACGCAACGCCGCCGACCTCGACCTGCCCGCCGCCCTGCTCGCCATCGCCGATCTCCACCCCCGCGAGGCGGTCCGCGCGCTGTCCGACGCGGTGCTGGCGACCGCCGGGCCGGCCCTGGCCGACGACGCCACCCTGCTCATCGTCGACTGGTTCGGCACCAATGGCCTCCGGAGCAGCACCGCCGGCGCCGACGTCGCCCGCGCCAGTGGTTACCCACGGTAAGGACGCGTGCGGCGCCGACGGTGACGCGGCAGGACTCCGGTCGCCCTGTCCGGGGAGATCCGGCGCCGGCCGCTGCCCGGTGCCGGTGACTGCGCCGGCAAGATCGCGCTGCGGCCATGCGACCGACTGGTGGAGGTCACCGAGAAGCGCGCCAGGACCGCCTGCCCGACTGGCTACTGGCCTGTCGCGTGGTCCGTGGACGGCACATCGGCTTCAGCCGCCTGCACGCTGTCATAGACATGGATCACTCGGCTCACCGACGTGACCGTCAGGACGCTGCGCACGGCCGGCTGCACCGCGGCGAGGCTCAGCCGACCGCCGACGTCACGCAACGCCTTGAACATCACCACCAGCGCGCCCAGTCCGCTGGAGTCCATGAATCCCACCTCGGCCAGGTCCACCACCACCTGACGGTCACCGGCGTCGACCAACTGTTGCAGGCCCTCGCGCAGCTGGGGGGTTGTCGCCATGTCGAGCTCGCCGCGCACCTCGAGCACGGTGCAACCGCGGCCCGGCCGGGCCGACAAGAGCAGATCCACGACAACCTCCCCACACGGATGATCCCCGCTTACCATATGCTGCCGACGGGCGGACCGCCGTCGGCCGACGTCCGTGGAGCCGACATCCTGGCCGTTTCACCTCAGCAACCCCGGGTAGGGCTGACACCACCGGAGCATCGCGCCGCAGGGTGACGCAGTGGTCCGACGGGTCAGGTGCCGGCCGGGAGGAGCTACGCAGTGCGGGTGAGCATGGCCCTCTCACTCCCCCGTCAACCGTCGTCGGTGACCCGAGCCCGCCACGTGCTCACCACTCTGCTGAGCCTCACCGACGCCACCGAGGACGCCCGTGGCCACCTCGCCGTACTGATCACCGAGTCCTGCGCCAACGCGGTGCTGCACGGCCGTCCCGACAGCGTCGTCGACATCACCATCGTCATCGACGACGATGCCTGCCTGCTCGAGGTCGCCAATCGCGGCAGCACCCCCGACGGCGCGGGACTCGACGTCGGACTCCCCGCCCCGCTCACGGTCGGCGGCCGTGGACTGCCCTTGATCGCCGCGCTCGCCGACACGGCCGCCTTCGTCGCCGGGCCACCGGACCACGTGCTGCTCCGCATCACCAAGCGCCTCACCGACACACGACCGTCAGCGAGCCGATGACCGGCCGCTGCCCGCAGGGCGCCGCCCGCCATCCGCGGCGCCCGAGCACGGCGGCCGACCGATGAGCCGCGCCTCGGACCCCGGTCTCGCACCGCAACCCGGCTGGCGGCCGGGACGGGAAGAGGTCCGACGAGCAGGAGTACGGACTGCCACGAGGTGGTTCGCACTGGCGGGCCGGCCAGCCGGCTCGCCGCCGGCCGGCGACCTCACCTGTCGGTGGTCCAAACAGTCGCGTTGCCCTGCCCCGTGTGGCCGGTTCTGGTTCTGCCGCAGAGCTTCCTCGAGTTGGTCCTCGAGGATGATGATCCGGCAGGCGGCCTGCCCACCGGTGGCGTGCCCGGCGAAGGCCTCGTCGCCGTGGACGATGCGGTGGGCCATCGAGCGCTCGCGCTCCCCCACGTGCGAGTCGCGCGGTAGCCCGTCGGGTCGAGCAGGTACTCGGCCTGCTCGAACGAGCGGTCACCGAAGCTGTGGACCCAGCCGGCTCCGGCCGGCAGCACGGCGAGAAGCTCCCGGCTGATGGCCGGCAGGGTCTCGCCGGCCCCCGGCCCGCAGAACGGCGGCTGCTCGCCCGCCAACTCCCGCAGCACGGGGTCGGCGCGAATGGCCCGTACCGGAGCGGCGCTCAATGGCAGAGCGATGCTCTCCATGTCGCCACCCACGGCACGAGCTCAGCACATCAACGCACGACCACCCACACCAGCGTTGCCTGTGGTTGCACAGGTGCAGGATGCCGAAGGGGCGCCGGAGCGCGTGATCGCGCCCCGGCGGCCCGCCGTTGTCCGCCGTCGTCAGCCGTTGTTGTCGATCAGGCTGGCGATCTCGTTGTAGATCAGGTGCGCCTTCGCGCCCTGGTTCGACGGGCAACCGCCGAGGTGGTGCAGGGCGATCACCCGGTGGCTGGCGTTCAGCACGGGCGAGCCCGAGTTGCCGCCGGAGGTGTCACAGCTGTAGCTGATGTTCCAGCTGTTGTAGTTCGCGTTCCTGACGGTGCACGTCGCGCCGTTCTGGGTGTCCTCGAAGATCGACAGTCGCTTCGGGCTGCCGTCGCCGTGGCCCGGGATGTACATCCGCGTGCCGGTGCTGGTGGCGGTCGTCGCCAGGTACAGCGTGCCGAAGCTCTGGATGGTGGTGAAGTTGTTCACCGAGTACAGGGTGTAGTCCAGCTCGCCGGACCCGCCGCTGCTCACCTTGTAGAGGGTCGCGCCGCTCACCTTGGTGCCGGCGCCGGGGTTGTTGCCGCCGCAGGTGGCGCACTGGTAGTTGAACTGCATCTCGCTGCCGCTCACGGCGGACTGCGTGGAGAAGCAGTGCTTGTTGGTCAGCATGCGGTTGGTGTTGCCGACCCGCCAGGTGGTGCACATGCCACCGCCGCTGATCAGCAGCCGCGCCACCGCCCTGCCGCGCGCGTACTCCGTGGGGTGGCTGTTCTGGTAGCAGACCACGTCGCGGCGGGCGTCGGTGCTGCAGACGGACTGCGTGGAGAGGTTGTGCTGCGCGATCTCGGTGCGGTCGTAGCCGCGCCAGAACCGGTCGATGGTCGCGACGTTGCCGCGGGAGGCACGGCTGCTGTGCAGCGTCACCACCGCCGTGTCGCCGTCAACCGACATCGCCCAGAAGCCCGGCTGCCCGTCGGTGGTGTAGTCCGAGCCGGTCGCCCGGTTCAGGTAGCGGTCGTACCGGTAGCTCTCCCGGCCGTCGGGGCTCGACACCGTGACGTAGTCGCCGTGGGCCAGTCGCAGCGAGCTGAAGTGCACCTTGACGTACGACGCGCCGGGGTGCCGGATGATCTGCGTCCGGCCGTCACCGGCGGCGGAGAGCGCGCCCTCGACGGTGCGGAGCTCACCGACGGTGGTGACACCCTCCGCCTGGAACTGGTCCGCCTCGGGTGCCCGCTGGGACTGCGGTGCGAGAGGTTGGACCGCGGACGCCTCGGCGGCGGGTATCGACATCAGACTCAGCCCGAGCGTGCAGGCGCCGAGTGCGACCGCCGTCGTTCGCAGGCGGCGTAGGGCATGTTTCATCGTCGCTCCTCCCCAGGAACCAGCACCCAGACGTGCTTGCAGACTTCATACACGAGACCAACCAAGACATGCAAATTTATCGATGCTTACGGAGGCGTCGACCGCAGCCCCGTTCGGCGGCGAGGGCGCCGCAGACAGGCTCCGGTGGGGTGCCGGGCAACAGGCTCCGGTCAGTGCGCCGGTGACGGCGCCTCCGGCGGGCGACCGGCGGCGTGGCTGGCGTCGGCGAGGGCGACGCCCAGCAGCGTCAGCGCCGCCACGGCCGAGGCGGCCAGCGGTGGGGCGAAGAAGAGAGGTACGGCTGTGGCGGCCAGGATCGCGATGGCCACGACCCGCCGGATCGACAGCCGGTCGAACACGAGGCGTTCCAGGCGGATGCGGCCGTAGAGGAACAGCGCCGGCCCGCCGAGGATCACCGCGAGCCACGCCGGTTCCGGCCGGCCACCCGGGTGTTCGAGCACGAGCTCGTAGCCGACGGCGGTGGCGACGATCCCGATCACCATGACGACGTGGGCGATGCCGGTGGCCCGGCCGGCGGCCGGGCGGTCACCGGCGCCCGCGACGGCGTCGGCGAGGACCTGCCCGGAGCGGTAGAAGTAGATCCGCCACAGCAGCACCGTGGAGAGGTACGCCACCACGAGCGCCGCCGACGTCGCCGGGGTGACCGGCAGGTCGGTGAGGGTGATGCCCACGACGAGCACGGTCTCGCCGAGCGCGATCATGAGGAGCTGCTGGTAGCGGTGCGGCAGGTGGTGGCCGCTGTGCACCGCCCAGGCGCTGACGGGGGGCCGGGCCATGCCGGGCACCGGCCAGCGCAGCTGGGCGGCGACGATGTCCACGGTCACGGCGACGCCCCACAGGGCGGCGCGGAGCCAGCCGCTGACCGCCGCGCCCGCGAACCAGAGCATCGCGCCGACCGCGCACCACAGCACCGACCGGACGTAGAGTCCGCGCAGGACGTGCCCGCGCAGCAGGGGCAGGAGGATCAGCGGCCGGGCGCAGTGCAGGATCACGTACGGCAGCACGAAGGCCAGGCCGCGGCCCCCGAACGCGTAGGGCAGCGACGAGGCCATGACCAGCAGACCGAACGCGCTGGCCAGCACCACCAACTGGATCTTGCCACGGCGTGGGTCGAACCAGCTGGTGATGTGCGCGGTGGTGATCCACACCCAGATCAGCGGCAGCGCCAGCACCAGCAGGTACACCAGGGAACGCCACCGGACGAGTGGATCGTCGCTGGTGATGTCCCGCTCGACCCGGTTCACCACGCCGGACAGGGCGAACACCAGCACCAGGTCGACGAACAGCTCCAGGAAGTTCGCCTGCCGCACGTCCTCGCGCCGTTCCAGCAGGTTCCGCCCCTGACCGTCCCGAAGCCCCATGCCGCCCATGCTCGCGGCTGGCACGTCGCCGTACGGGCACGTTCGAGGTGGTCCACCCGGTAGGAGCGGGTCGGGTCGGGTCGCCGAGCCCTCGGCGGCGCGCTCGCGACGAGCTGAGCCAGGGCGTCGCGACGCGGGCCGGCGTCCTCGCGGCCGGGCGCGCCCCCCCGGTCACGGAGCTGGGTTCCGCGCCCCCGCCTCGACGGTCTGCGCGCGTGGACGCCGCGTCACCGCCAGTGCCCGCGGTACTTTCGCTGGTACTTCGGGTCGGCCTCCGCGTCGATCAACTCCCGTGCCGTCCGCTCGACGGCCGGATCGCCGACGGCGTCGTGGAGGTGCCGCAGCCCTTCGACGATGTCGCTGCGCACCAGGGTGCCGTTCTTCTCGTCGGCGGCTTCCCGGTACCGCCGGGCCAGGGCCGCCACGACGGCGTGGCGCTGGCTCTCCCCGGCCAGGCCGATCTTCCACAGCGACCGGAGGGCGTGGCGGGCGGTGACGAACCGCTCGTCCCTGCTGACCGCCACCAGCGCGTCCAGATCGCGCAGGATCCGCTCCGACGGGTGGCGTGCGGCGAGGTTGCAGAGGAGCTGCGCGGCGATGGCCCGGTTGTGGTTGTCGGCGTCGCCCAGGTGGCCCACGAGGTCGTCCCAGACGTCGTCGGCCCAGGGCACCGGCTCGCTCGTCGCCTCCATCAGGGCCGTGTAGGCGGCGTTCTGGCGCGTGCGGTCCGTGCCCCACGCGTCGGCGTACTGCGCCGGTGCTCCGTCCATCGTCCAGCCTCCAGTGGTCCACGTCGCTGCCGGCTTCGGTAACGGCACCGTCGTTCTGGTCGACGGCCCCCCAGCAGGTTGCCAGAGGGCCGCCGCCCGGTGCGGCCCGCCGCGCGCAGGCGACCGTACGTCCGTCCGACCCGCCCCCGCGGGCGCCGGTCAGGACCGGCCGGAGCTGATCCGGTCCAGGTGGGGCGCGAGTTCGTCGGTGATCAGCAGGTCGCGGCGGATCTCGTCGTGCGGGTAGCCGGCCCGGCCCACCATGTGCGCCGCGACGGGCGCGGTGGCGAGCTGGAAGGCGCCGACGAGGACGAGGGTGGTGATGTCCACGCCGGTGCGCAGGCGCAGCGCGCAGCCGAGCAGCACGAGCAGCAGGCCGAGCACCTGGGGCTTGGCCGCCGCGTGCATCCGGGCGAGCAGGTCGGGGAAGCGCAGCAGTGCCGCCCCGGCGGCGACGCAGAGCAGTGCGCCGGAGATCAGGCAGACCGCGGCGGTGACGTCGAGTACCGCGTCGAGCGTCACCTGTCGTTCCTCCGGGCGGCGAAGCGGGCGACGCTGACCGAGCCGACGAACCCGAGGATGGCGAGGACGACCAGCACGGGCAGCGCGGTGGCGTCGCGGCTGTAGGCGGCCTCGGTGGCGATGGCGGCGACGACGACGGCGAGCAGGACGTCGGTGGCGACGGCGCGGTCGAGGATGGACGGTCCGCGGATGATGCGGACGAGGGTCAGGCCGACGGCCACGGCGAGCAGCACGGCGACGGTCACGGCGACGACGGTCATCTGGGTGCCCCTTCCGGGTGGGCCGGCTCCGGTGGGCCGGCGGGGTGGGGTTGCGTCACGCGGCGCAGCTCGTCCGGCGAACCGATGGCGGCGACGATCCGCGCTTCGAGATCCAGCACGCCCTGCCGGAACCGCTCGACCTCCTCTCGGCTGCGGACGCCGATGACGTGCACGTAGAGGGTGCCGGTCGTCCGGTCGGCCTCGATGATGAGGCTGCCGGGCACCAGGGACAGCGCCTCGGCGGTCAGCGTGAGGTTGAGGTCGGTGTTGACCCGCAGCGGTACGGCGATGATCGCGCTGAGCGGGGGGTGCCCGAACCGCACCGCCAGCCAGGCGATCTGGGCGGAGGCGACCACGAGGTCCCGCAGGAAACGCACCCAGAACCGCGCGAGCGGCACCGGCCGGATCCGCCCGGCGAAGGTCACCGGCGGCAGCGGGAAGACGGCCAGCAGCACGACGGAGAGCACCAGCCCACTTATCAGGTTGGCCCAGGAGAGGGTGCCCCACAGCAGCACCCAGACGCCGGTCAGCCCGGTCACGGCGACGATCCGGTTGCGTCGGCGGGCCGTACGGGTCAGCGGCGGGTTCGCCGGTGGGTTGGGGGTGGTCGGGTCACTGGTCACGGGGCACCGTCCGGAAACACGGCCTCGACGTACGGGGTCCGGCGCAGCAGGTCGTCGGCCGCGTCGGTGCTGATGTCGAACAGCGGCCCGGCCACCACCGCCAGCGCCAGGCCGAGCGCCACCAGCGCGGCGGTCGAGCCGATCATCAGCCGGGGCAGCACGGCGCCCGACGCCTCGGGGTCCCGTTCCCGGTGCGGTTGCCCGGTGCGGCCGGCGTGGGCGGTGTCGCCGACGTCGGGCATGTCCGGGTGCGGGGCACGCCAGAAGGCCAGGTTCCACACGCGGGCGATGGCGTAGAGGGTGAGCAGGCTGGTGAGCAGCCCGCCGGCGACGAGCGTCCAGGCCAGCGGGCCGCCGTCGTCCACGCCCGCCTGGACGAGGCCGAGCTTGCCGAGGAAGCCGGAGAACGGTGGGATGCCGGCGAGGTTGAGCGCGGGTACGAAGAACAGCACGGCCAGCAGCGGCGACAGTCGGGCCAGCCCGCCGAGCCGGTCCAGGGCGGTGCTCCCGCCACGGCGTTCGACCAGGCCGGCGGCGAGGAACAGGGTCGTCTGGATGGTGATGTGGTGCACCACGTAGAAGATCGCCGCGGAGAGCCCGAGGGAGCTGCTCAGCCCGACGCCGAAGAGCATGTAACCGATGTGGCTGATGAGGGTGAACGACAGCAGCCGTTTGACGTCGGACTGGGCGACCGCGCCGAGGATGCCCACCACCATGGTCAGGGCCGCCACCACCAGCAGCAGGTCCGCGGTGCGGCCGCCGGGGAACAGCAGCGTCTCGGTGCGGATGACCGCGTACACGCCGACCTTGGTGAGCAGGCCGGCGAAGACCGCGGTGACCGGGGCCGGGGCGGTCGGGTAGCTGTCCGGCAGCCAGGCCGACAGCGGGAACACGGCCGCCTTGATGCCGAAGGCGAGCAGCAGCATCCCCTGCAGGACCAGCCGCAGGTCGTCCGGCAGCGCGTCGAGCCGGTCGACGAGCTGGGCCAGGTTGAGCGTGCCGGTCGCCGCGTAGACCAGGCCGATCGCGACCAGGAAGATCAGCGACGACAGCAGGCTGACCACGACGTACGTGGTGCCGGCCCGGATCCGGGTCTCCGTGCTGCCCAGGGTCAGCAGCACGTAGCTGGCCACCAGCAGGATCTCGAAGCCGACGTACAGGTTGAACAGGTCGCCGGAGAGGAACGCGTTGCACACGCCGGCGGTCAGCACGAGGTAGGTCGGGTGGTAGACCGACAGCGGGGTCTCCTCGTTGCCGTCGGCCGTGCCCTGCCCGATCGAGTAGACCAGCACGCAGAGGGTGACGGCGGCGGAGACGACGAGCATCAGCGCGGCGAGCTGGTCGGCGACCAGGACGATGCCCAGCGGCGCGACCCAGCCGCCGACCTCGATGACCAGCGGGCCGTCGACGGAGGAGCGGAGCAGCAGCGCGGCCGCCACGACGACGGTGGCGGTGAGGACGGTGAGGCTGACCCACCGCTGGGCGCGGGGCCGGCCGACGAGCAGCAGCGTCAGGGCCGCGCCGAGCAGCGGCATCACCACCGGCAGGGGTACGAGCCAGGTCATCGGCCCCTCCCCGCGTTCCCGGCCGGGCTCGCCGCCCGGTCGTCGTCGGGCGCGGTGGCCGGTTCGCTCTCGCCGTCACCGGTGTCGGGGTCGTCGGTGCCCGGTCCCTCGTCCCGGTCGGCCAGCTCCATGATGCGGCGGTCCTCGACGTCGTCCTGCACCTCGTCGTGCCCGTTGAGGTGCCAGCTGCGGTACGCCAGGGCGAGCAGGAACGCGGTCATGCCGAGGGTGATGACGATCGCCGTCAGCACCATGGCCTGGGGCAGCGGGTCGCTCATGTCCCCCTCGGCGGTGGTGCCGACGATCGGCGGCCCGCCGGCCCTGCCGCCGGTGAGCAGCAGCAGGTTGGCGCCGTTGCCGAGCAGGATGACGCCCATCAGCACCCGGGTGAGGCTGCGTTCCAGCAGCAGCGTCACCCCGGCGGCGAAGAGGACGCCGACCACGAGGACGTAGGTCAGGTTCGGGTTCACACCAGCTCCTTCGTCCGGTCGTGGGCCTGTTCGGTCTCGGATTGGTCGGTCTCCTGCTGGCGGTCCATCTCCGCGCCCAGGCTGCGCAGGATGTCCAGGACCAGGCCGACCACGATGAGGTAGACGCCGACGTCGAAGAAGACCGACGTGACGAAGTGGACGTGACCGAGGACCGGCACGTGCAGGTCCAGCAGGGCGCTCTGGAGGAACTCGCCGCCCAGCAGCATCGCGGCGACGCCCGTGCCGACCGCGACGAACAGCCCGGCGCCGAGCACCGCGCCGGCGTCGACCGGGGCGGCCCCGTTGAGCTCGGTACGCCCGCCGGCCAGGTAGCGCACGGCCAGCGCGAGCCCGGCGACCAGTCCGGCGGCGAAGCCGCCGCCGGGGGCGTTGTGCCCGGAGAAGAGCAGGTAGATCGAGAAGAGCACGATGGCGTGGAACAGCAGCCGGGTGACGACCTGGAGGATGACCGACTGCTGTCGGGTGGTGGCGCCGGTGGTGAGCCAGCGCGGCCGCGCCGACTCGGTGCGGCCGGGGGGGGGGGGGGGGGGGGGGGCCGGCGCCGGGGATGCCCCGGCGCAGGTCGAGGTCCCGGGAGTGGCGGAAGATGAGGCTGGCCACGCCCGTGGCGGCCACCACCAGGACGGCGATCTCGCCCATGGTGTCCCAGGCCCGGATGTCCACCAGGGTCACGTTGACGATGTTCTTGCCGCCGCCGTAGGAGACGGCCTCGTCGGGGAAGTCGACGGAGATCGGGGTGGCCACCCGCGCTCCCGCCGCGACGTACGCCATGCCGGCGGTGACCACGCCCACGGCGACGCCGAGCGCGACGCGACCGCGCCGGCTGGCCCGGATGGGCCGCTCGGAGAACCTGGCCGGGAGATGGCGCAGGACCAGCACGAACATGACGATCGTGACGGTCTCCACCAGGAACTGGGTCAGGGCCAGGTCCGGGGCGCCGTGCAGGATGAACAGCAGCGCGGTGCCGTAGCCGGCGACGCCGACGAGGATCATCGCGGTCAGTCGGCGCCGGGCGCGGGCGGCGGCCACGGCGGCCACGATCACCACCGCGGCGGCGACGGCCTGCAACGGGGTGTCCCACAGTTGGAACCGCTGCGGCCAGGGCAGCCCGGCCAGCAGCGCCCCACCCGGCAAGGTGATCATCACCAGCAGGATGACGCCGAGGTAGAACGGCAGGGAGCCGCGCTGGGTGGCGCCGGTCAGCTCCACCGCCAGCCGGTCCACCCCGCCGATGAGCCGGTCGTAGACCGCGGCCCCGTCGAAGGGCAGCCGGGCCGCCGGGCCCAGCCGCCCCCGGTGCCGCAGGAGGAACAGCCCGACGCCGGCGGCGACCGCCAGCGCCGACAGGCCCAGCGCCGGGGTCGGCCCGTGCCACAGCGCGAGGTGGTAGCCGGGCTCGGCGCTCGGGTACAGGTCGGCGTACGGGGCGAGGACCTCGTCGACGGCGGGCGCGAAGAGGCCCGCCGCCAGACCGGCGACGGCGAGCACGACGGCCGGTGCGAGGAAGGGCCACCGGACGGGCCGGGCCTCGGTGGTGGGGACGTCGCCTTTGGTGGCGAAGGCGCCCCAGACGAAGCGCAGCGTGTACGCCACGGTCAGCGCCGAGCCGAGCACCACGCCGGCGAGCACCGCCAGGTCGGCGGTGCCGCCGTGCAGGAACGCCTCGACCGCCGCCTCCTTGGCGACGAATCCGGCCAGCGGCGGGAGGCCGGCCATGGAGGCCGCCGCGAGGACGGCCACCGCCGCGAGCGCGGGCGCCCGCCGCCCGAGGCCGCTGAGTTCGCGCAGGTCGCGGGTGCCGGCGACGTGGTCGACGACGCCGACGACGAGGAACAGGGTGGACTTGAACAGCGCGTGGGCCAGCACCATCGCCACGCCGGCCAGCGCGGTGTCGCGGGTGCCGGCGCCGAGGACCACCATCAGCAGGCCGAGCTGGCTGACCGTGCCGTAGGCGAGCAGCAGCTTCAGGTCGTCCTGCCGCAGCGCCGCCCAGCCGCCGAGGAACATGGTGATCAGCCCGCCGACGAGCAGCACCGGCCGCCACGGCGTGACCCCGGCCACGGCCGGTCCCATCAGCGCGACGAGGAAGACGCCGGCCTTGACCATCGCCGCGGCGTGCAGGTAGGCGCTGACCGGGGTGGGCGCGGCCATCGCGCCGGGCAGCCAGAAGCTGAAGGGGAAGATGGCCGACTTGCTCAGCGCGCCGAGCAGGATCAGCACCAGGGCCCCGGCCAGGTAGCCGCCGCCGGGCAGGTCGGTGGCGATCTCCGACCAGCGGTAGGTGCCGGCGTGCTGGCCGAGCATGACGAACCCGGCGAGCATCGCCAGGCCGCCCAGGGTGGTCACCAGCAGTGCCTGCATGGCGGCCCGCCGGCTGGCCCGCCGGGTCGGGTCGCTGCCGATCAGCAGGTAGGAGAGGACGGTCGTCAGCTCCCAGAAGACGTACAGCAGCAGCAGGTCGTCGGAGACCACGAGGCCGAGCATCGCCCCGGCGAAGGCGACGAAGACCGCCGCGAAGCGGCCCAGGCCCGGGTCGTCGGAGCGGAAGTAGCGGGCGCTGTACGCGAGCACGAGCGCCCCGACCCCGCCGACGAGCACCGCCATCAGCCAGGCCAGGGTGCCCATGCGCAGGGCGACCTCCAGGCCGAGCTGGGGAACCCAAGTCACCGTCTCGACGACCGGGCTGCCGGAGCGGACCGTTCCGGTCCGGGTCAGCGCCCAGACCAGGGTCGCCGCGGGGGCCAGGGCCACCAGGTAGAGGGCCCGTCGCCCCCAGATACGTATCAGTCCCGGGGCGATCACGGCTGCGAGTGCGTGGACCGCCACCAGAACCAGCACATACCCTCCCCAGAGCTCGACAGCCGGTCAGCCAACCCTAACCGGTAAGGAGCGAATCCGCATCTCGGCCGATACCGGCCGGGCGGTGGGGCGGGCCCGGACGCCGCGGCGCCCCGCTCGTCAGCCCCCCGCGAGGAGGTCGGCGGCGGCCGACGTGGCGGCCTCGGCGCCCGCGACCACGACCTCGTCACCGACGTGCAGGACGTACCCGTCGCCGGGGGTCGGCACGACCGCGCCGTCACGGACGACCGCGAGCAGCGCCAGCGGCTGCCCGGCCAGGCCGGTGTCGGCGAGGGGCCGCCCGTCGGCCGGCGAGCCCGCGCTGACGGGTATCCGCACGACGGAGACCCCGGGCAGCCGTCGCTCCAGCTCGGCGACGTGGTCCACCGTCACCGCCTCGTCCAGCACGGTCGCCACGGCCTGCGCCTCGCTCCTGGTCAGCACCAGGGTGTGCAGCGCGGTGTCCGGGTCCTTCGGGTGGTAGACGACCAGGTCACGCTGGCCGTTGACGTGCGAGATGACGGCGGCCCGCTGGCCCTTCGCGGTCGTGAAGCGCTGGCAGACACCGATCCCGGCCATCACCGTACGTTCGAACCGCATGGCCGCCCCCTGTTCCTCGCGTACCTCCTCCCTATCATGATCAGGAGGCGATCGCCCACCCCCCGGACACCCTTGCCACCCTGGTGAGCAGGGCCGACGCTGCGCTCAGCGGGCGGCGGTCAGCGCTGCCAGCGCACGACTCCGCCGACCACGGTGAGCGCCACCGTGAGGTCGCGCAGGTCCGCCGGCTCGACCTGGTACGGGTCGGTGGGCAGCGCGATGAAGTCCGCGAGCATGCCGGGGGTCAGCCGCCCCTTCAGGTGCTCCTCGTAGGAGGCGTACGCGCCGGCCTCGGTGAAGCAGCGCAGCGCCGTGTCGAGACTGACCCGCTCGTGCGGGTCCACGCCGCCGGGCGGGGTGCCGTCGGGCTGCTGCCGGGTCACCGCGGCGTGGATGCCGAAGAACGGGTCCGGGTCCTCCACCGGGGCGTCCGAGCCGAACGCCACCGTCGCCCCGGCGTCCAGCAGGCTCCGCCAGGCGTACGAGGCGAGGTCCCGGCCGGCGAGCATCCTGCTGGTCAGGGGGATGTCGCTGGTGCAGTGGGTGGGCTGCATCGAGGCGGTCACGCCCAGCCGGGCGAGCAGCGGCACGTCCGCCGGCCGCAGGTGCTGGGTGTGTTCGATCCGGTGCCGCAGCCGCCGTACCGCCTTGGCGACGGTCGGGTCGGTCCGCGCCGACTCCTGCCAGTTGGCGTACGCCCGCAGCACCATCTGGTTCGCGGCGTCGCCGATGGCGTGCGCCGCGACGGCGATGCCCGCCCCGGCCGCCTTCGCCACCAGCCGCTCGAACTCCTCCGCCGGGGTGACCGCGATGCCGTGGTTGTGCGGCTCCCCGTCGTACGGCTCGGTCATCAGGCAGGTGTGCGAGCCGAGCGCCCCGTCGGTGAAGATCTTGACCGGGCCGGTGCTCAGCCAGCGGTTCCCGTCGCCGGTCGCCCAGCCGAGGTCGATCACCTCGTCCAACGCGGTCGACGGGATCGACTTGTGCACCCGCAACGGCAGCTCGCCCCGGGCGTACAGGGTCTCGTAGGCGGCCCGGCAGTCCTGCCCGTCAAGGTCGTGGATGCTGGTCAGGCCGACGGAGAGCAGCCGGGGCAGGTGGGTGCGCAACTGCGCGACCAGATCACCGGCGAGCGAGGAGCGCAGGACGTCGTAGGCCGCGTCCCCCGCCGCCTCCCGCAGGATGCCGGTCGGCTCGCCGCGTTCGTCGCGGGCGATCTGCCCGCCGACCGGGTCGGGGGTGTCGGCGTCGATGCCGAGCCGCCGGAGGGCGGCGGTGTTGACCCAGGTGGTGTGCCCGTCGATGCTGGGCAGCACGGCGGGCCGGTCCGGGCAGACGCGGTCCAGGTCGGCCCGGGTCGGCTGCACCGGCCGGTCCCACTTGTGGCTGTCCCAGCGCCCGCCGAAGAGCCAGGCGTCGGGCGCCAGGGTGGCGGCGTGCCGCCCGATCCGCGTCAACGCCTCGTCGAGGCTGGTCGTGCCACGCAGGTCCACCTGCTCCAGGCCGCGTACGTAGAGCGCCGAGTGGAGGTGGCTGTCGATCAGCCCGGGCAGCACCGTCATCCCGCCGAGGTCGACCCGGCGCGCCCCGCCGCCGGCCCGGTCGCGGCACTCGTCGAGGCTTCCGACGGCGACGATCCGCTCGCCGCGCACCAGCATGGCCTCGGCGTGTGGACGGGCGGGGTCGAGCGTGTGGATCAGGGCGTTCTCGAAAACCGTAGCGGTCATGGGTTGCCTGCTTCGACGGTCGGGGTGGGGGCCAACCATGCTAGACAGCCGCCGGTGCCGGGCACCGGGCACCCGGGCGGGGCGGCGCCGAGGGTCGGCCGGCACCCGGCCGCCTGCGGTACGCTACCGGCCAGTCACTACTACGACCTGTCGTGCTTGTCGCCGGGCACCCGCCCTCCGGCCGCCCGACACGGAGGTGCCGGATGGCCGACGACGCGGAGCTGACCGCGTGGGCGCTGGCCGCCGGCCGGGGTGACCCGACCGCCGCCGCCTGCTTCGTCCGGGCGACGCAGCAGCAGGTCCGGCGCTTCCTCGCCGCGATGGTGGCACCCCGCGAGGCCGACGACCTGACCCAGGAGACCTTCCTGCGGGCGATGCGGTCGTTGCCGTCGTACGCCGGACGCTCCTCGACGCGGACGTGGCTGCTCACCATCGCCCGCCGGGTCGCGGCGGACCACGTCCGCACCGTGACGTCACGGCCGCGCACGGTGCCGATGCCGGACGGGTACGACGTCCCCGACCCGACGCACAGCGGCTTCGACCGGCGGGTCGTGCTCGAACGCCTCATCGCGGCGCTGCCCAGGGACCGGCGGGAGGCGTTCGTCGCCACCCAGGTCCTCGGCCTGTCCTACGCCGAGGCGGCGCAGGTGTGCGGCTGTCCGGTGGGCACCATCCGTTCCCGGGTGGCCCGGGCCCGGGAGGATCTGGTCGCCGCCGTGCGCAGCTGGTCCGGGCCGGACGCGCGCCGGGGCGGCAACGTCACCGGCTGAGCGGCACTCCCCGCGCTGACCTGCGGGAAGGCGACGATCCACCACACTGCGCGGGAACCAACGACGCGTCCGGGGCGACTACCGGTACATGGGGTGCGAGCAGTGGCGCGAGGTGCTGTCGGCGCAGTTGGACGGGGAGGAGACCGCCGCCGAGCGGACGGCGGTGGCGGCCCACCTGACCGGCTGCGGCGGCTGCCGGGCGTGGTACGACCAGGCCACGGCGGTGACCCGCCGGGCCCGGCTCTCGGTGGCCGTCTCCGGTGCCGACCTCACCGACGTCATCCTCGGCACGTTGCCCACGCCGGCCCCGCGCCGCCGGCGGGAGCGGGTCGTGCTCACCCTGCGGGCGGTCCTGGGTCTGGTCGGGGCGCTGCAACTCGTGCTGGGCCTGGCGCAGGTCGGACGCGGCGCGGCGAGCGCACACGCGCACGCGGCGGCCGGCGGGCTGATGGCGGGGCACCTGTGGCACGAGTCGGCGGCGTGGAACGTCGCCGTGGGCGCGGGTTTCCTGTTCGTCGCGGCCCGCCGCACACGACCGACCGGGCTGGTGCCGACGTTGAGCGCCTTCGTCGGCATGCTCGCGCTGCTGTCGGTCAACGACCTGCTGACCGGGCGGGTGGACACCGCCCGGCTGGTCAGCCACGGCTTCCTGCTCGCGGGCTACGTCATCGTCGTCGCCCTGTCCCGCCGAGGGCTGCGCCCCGACGGCCCGACCCGGCGCAGCCGTCCGGACGAACCCCGCTGGAGCCTGCCCGTCGACGAGCCCACGGAGTCGCCGGGCCTGCGGCTGCTCCCGTCGCCGTACCCCGGCTCCGCGCACGCCTCCGACCGCCGTGCGGCCTGACCGGAACCCATCCGTCCGGCTCGGCACCGCCTCGGCCCTCAGTTGCCCGGCCGACCACCACCGATCAGGAGAAGCACCAGACATGCACACCAGGTTCCGCCGCCCGACCGCCGCGGCCCTCGTCGCCGCCGCGCTGACCACCGCCGCGCTGCTGCTCGTACCGGCCGCCCCCGCCGCCGCGCACAACACGCTGCGGGCCGCCAGCCCCGCCGACGGCGAGCGCCTGACGACGCCGCCGACGCGGGTCACGCTGGAGTTCGCACAGCGGCTCGACCCGGCCTTCACCACCATCGCGCTGACCGACGCCGACCGGCGGAAGGTCCCCACCGGTGCGCCCACCGTCGACGGGACGAAGGGCACGGTGACGGTCGACGAGACGCTGGGCGAGGGCACCTACACCGTCGCCTACCGGATCGTCTCCGCCGACGGGCATCCCGTGCAGGGCTCGTACCGGTTCACCGTCGTCGGCGTCGCCGCTGCCGGGGTGTCGGGGCCGGGGTGCTGCCGGTCAGTGGGTCTCGCGACGCCGACGCAGCAGCAGCGTGGCCCCGCCGAGGACGGCCACCAGGACCCCGGCGGCCACCAGCGCGGCGGCACCCGTCCCGAAGCCGCCGGAGCCGGTCCCGGGAGCGGCGGCGGGGCCGGCCGACCCGGCGGAGGCGGCGGCGGGGTCGGCCGATCCGGT
>NZ_JBPQTK010000019.1:0-68359 GCF_051386315.1 Micromonospora sp. URMC 107 | reverse complement strand
GTCCCCCGACGGGCGGACCGGCACCGCCCCGCACGACCACGTCCGCCCGGCCGTCCTTCCCACCCGCGCGGACGTGGTCGTGCCGCCGGGCACGGCGGGCCGAGGTCAGTAGCGCCAGGGACGGCCGGTCTCGCGGTACTCCTCGACCGGGACCAGCGGCACCCCCGGCGCCATCCGGTCGACGTAGAGCCGCCCCTCCAGGTGGTCGATCTCGTGGGCGACGAGCCGGGCCATGCCGAACTCGAACGAGGTGATGATCCGGCTGCCGTCGTACTGGGCGTGCTCCACGTCGAGCCGGAGCGGGCGGGGCACCAGACCCCGGTGGTCGAAGAAGGAGAGGCATCCCTCGTACTGCTCGTCGCTGTCGGGGGAGGCGTCGACGACGCGGGGGTTGAGCAGCACGACGGGGTCGGCCGACCGGTCGGGGGGCCGGACCACCGCCACCGCCCGGTTGAGGCCGAGCTGCGGGGCGGCGATGCCCACCCCCTTGCGGAACGGGTGCAGCTCGTCGAGGCGGACCAGGGTCGCCGCGAGGCGGTCGGCCGCGTCCCGGGCCGCCTGTTCCTCGCGGGGCAGGTCGAACGGGCGCGCCGGCTGGCGGAGCAGGTCGGCGCCGCGCTGCACGATGCCGATGCCGCGCATCCGATCACTGGGCCGGATCCGCCCGGCCTCCTCCGGCTCGGCCTCCGGCCGGCTGCGGTAGCGCCACTGCAACCGGTACCGGGCGTTGAGCGGGGGGTCCTCGGTCGCCCAGTCGAAGAGCACCCGGTCGCCGTCCTCGTGCCTGGTCACGGGCGTGCGCAGCGGGCCCTCCTCCGCCGAGAGCGAGGTCTCCGCGCCCCAGACCTGCGGGTCGAGGGCCGCCGGAAGGTCCAGGCGTACGGCCATCTGCCGGGTGGGCAGCCGGACCGCCCGCTGGAACCAGGGGCCCCACTTGTCGTGCCCGACGCAGTACGCGTACTCGATGGTGGCCCGGTCTCCGGGGTAGAGCGGGAAGCGCCGGTCGGCGTTCTCGAAGAGCAGCCACAGCTCCTTGAAGGCGTCCCGGTCGTGCTTGGCCCGCCAGTGCATCGCCTCCCGCTCGTCCCCCTCCTCCCGGTACGCCCGCAGCCGCAGCTCGGCGAAGGTGAGCGGGTGTTCCCGGTGGTGCAGGTTGGAGCGGCCCGGGTCGTTGGGGTAGCGGTCGACGGCGACCCGCACCAGGTAGCGGGTGACCGGCTCGGTGCCGGCGTTGTAGAGCTCGCGCCGGATGACGCAGCGGTAGGCGTCGTCCAGGTGGGTGAGGGTGGCGAGTTCCCGCTCGACGATCAGGCCGGTGCCGGGCGGCATCCACTGCCCGGGCACGGGCGGGTCCCGGTGTGCCCGCTCGGAGCGGGCGTGGCGCAGCTCGTCGTACTCCTTGAAGCGCTGCCAGACCGCGCCGCCGGCCTCCAGCACGGCCTCGGCGCGGCGCGCGAAGTCCTCGGTGGGGCGGTGCCGCCGCCCCTCGACGTGGCTGACGTACGACGGGTCGAATCCCATCAGGGTGGCGAGCTGTTTCTTGGACAGCCCCCGCCCCGTGCGGTGCCGGGCGATCTCGGCGGCGAAGGATTCGGCAGCCCGATCGAGCGGTGAGGTCATCAGCTTCCTCGTGGCCGGGAGTATCAGTTTCACGTTCTGTGGCGACGCACACACGGAACTGGCACCTTGCCGACACGAATCTTGACAGGAAGCGATGACTGTCGATACTGAGCGTCCGTTTCCCACCCGGCTGACCGGGTAGTACGCCGCAGGCGGGGAGTGACGGGCCCCTCCGGATCCGACACAGGTGAGGCTTCCCTTAGCCCGCGAGCTGTGGTTAGGCTAGCCTTAGCTCAGCGACGGGCGGGTTGCCCGCCGACGGCGACGACGGAGCGGGGTGGGTCCAGTGACAGCGGTGCTGCCGGAGCGGGACGTCGCCGCCGCGCCGCTGGCGCCGGTCACCGCCGCCCTGCGCGCGATGTTCGGCACCGACGACGTGCCCGGCCTCGCACCCGGCCTGCTGGTCCGCGACGAGTTCGGCTGGAGCCCGGCGACCACCCTGGTCGACGGCACCCTCCTGCCGGTGTTCCTGCGCTCGGCCAGCTCGCGCTGGGGCGGCACCCCGCACGCCTGCGCCGCGCTGGCCTGGAAGTCGTACAGCTACTGGACGGCGCTGCCCGTGGCGCTCGGTTGGGCCTCGGCCCGACGGGTGCCGCTGCTCGACCCGGCCGACGTGCTGATCCACTTCGAGGACCACCGACCGCTGCTCACCATGGGACTGCGCCGCTCGACCACCGTCGCGGTGCTGCCGAGCGACCCGCTGGCGCTCGCCGGGCTGCCCGAGGTGCGGGTCGTCGCGGACGAGGCGGAACTGCTCCAGGCGCTCCGGGCCTCGCTGCTCGACGCCCACCTGGCCCCGATGGTCGCCGCGATCCAGGCCGAGGTCCGGATCGGCGCGCGCACCCTGCTCGGTTCGGTGGCCTCGGGCATCGCCCACGGCATCCTCCGGGCCGCCGACGGCCTGCCCGGCTCGTCGGTCGAGACGATCGAGACGCTGCTCGGCGCGCTCGACCTCGCCGACCTGGTGGAGCTGGTCCCGGGCCCGAACGGCGAGCCGACCGTGCAGCGGCGCACCTGCTGCCTCGCGTTCACCCTCCCCAAGCCCAAGATCTGCCAGGGCTGCTGCGTCCGCCAGGCCTGACCGACCCCGGCCTGCGGGCCGCGGCCGTCAGTCGGTGAGCGGGCGGACGTCCCAGAGCCAGACCCCTCCCGTGTACGTGGGCCGGATGCCGGTCAGCTCGGTCATGCCCCGGCGCAGCGCGTCGGCCTGCCGGTGCGGCCCGAGGACGACCGCGCCCGCCCGCCAGTACCGCAGGTCCCCGACCGCGTCGACCCGCGCCTGCGGGGTGATCGGCGGCACCGCGCCGGTCCGCCGGATCTCGGCGAAGAACTCGCTGGTGGGGCGGGGCGGCGCGGAGAACAGGGCGACCCGGTCCCGGCCGGGGCGGGTGTCCGGGCCGAGGAAGTAGCCGCGGGCGATGGGCATGTCCAGGCCGGTCCGCGCCGACCAGCGCAGCGGGTCGGCATAGTGGGTGTCGGGCAGCGGCAGGGTCACGATGCTCCGCCCGCCGTCCGCGTACGCCCGCCAGGCGCCCGACGTGACGAAGGCGGGCACGGGGTCCAGCCGGGTGGTGGGCAGCGGGGTCGGCAGGATCGGCAGCAGGGCCATGGCCAGCACCGTGGCGGTGGCGAAGCGGATCTGCGGGCGCGCCCGCGGGTGCCGCGCGGCCAGGGCGCGCACGTGGTCCGCCCCGTAGGCGAGCAGCACCCCGACGATCGGGGTGATCGCCAGGGCCCACCGGGTCGGCACCACCGAGTGCAGGACGGGCAGGCCCTCCAACGCCGCCCACGGGCCGGGTATCCCGGTCCCCCTGCCGCCCAGCTGCACCTCTCGTCCGAGGGAGAGCAGCCCGAAGAGGAGCGCGAGGGCGGCGAGGCCGCGTACGACGACGTGCCGGCGCAGCCACCAGACCAGGGCGACGACGAGCACCACCAGCGGCCAGCCGAAGAAGGCGTTCTCCTCGGTGGGGTTCTTCGCCAGCCCCTGCGCGCTGCGGGCGTCGCCGGCCAGGGACTCCCGCGAGTACGCCACGAACGACGCGAGGTCCGTCGAGTAGCCCCGGATCAGCCAGGACAGCCCGTTGTAGGCGCCCGGGCCGAAGAACTGGACGTAGAGCGGGTAGGCGAGCGCCACCAGCGCCACGGCGGCGGCCACCGCCAGGCCCGCGAGAAAGGGCCGGACCCGGCGGCGCAGTTCGGGCCGGCCGAGGGCGAGCGCCCCGACCACCAAGCCCAGCCCGATGGCGGTCATCAGCAGCACCTCGAGGTTGATGAAGGCCTGCCAGACGATGACCAGCGCGAGCAGCAACCCGTTGCGCAGCCAGCGCCCCGGCTCGGCGAGCCGCAGGGTGCGCCAGACGATCAGGGGCACCACGTACTGCGAGACGATGTTGGGGTGCGCGTTGGCGTGCGACACCATCGCCGGGGCGTACGCGCAGAACGCCGCGCCGAGCCAGGCGGGCCCGCGGGCGCCGACCACCACCCGGGACAGCAGCAGGTACCAGGCCGTCGCCGTGGCGATCATGCCCAGGGTGAGAAAGAGCAGAAACGACGCGCGGGTGCCGAGCAGGAGCGTGACGGGCGTCATTGGCAGAGATACGGATAATACGGACGTATTTGCCATGAGATTGACGGTCTCGGGCACGTTCATCCGGTCCGACGTGAATGGATCAACAAAATCGGTCACCACGCGCGCGCCGTGCGCCATCATCCACTCGAACTGCGACTGGTCCGTCCGGTTGTCGCGGATGCCGTGCGACGGGCGCAGCCACAGCCGCGCGGTCACCCAGAAGCCCAGCACGACGAAGCTCGCCACCGCGGCGACGTCCGTCCACCACCCCTTCCAGGGCCGTACGCCCCGGTCGGGCCCGCCCGCCGACGCCCCGGGCCCTGACTCGCCGGCGGGGAGGCCCGATTCAGGAGTAGTCATGACGATTCGTAGAGTAGTCAGGCTATGACGCCGCCGTGACATGTTTCGGGGTACTGGCGTACCATGTGCCGGGTTCGCCGACCGCCGATCACGTGCCCACCCCCGACCGCATTTCGGCCACCACGGGTGCCCCGATTCTTCTGCCGCCAGTGCGGATGATTCACTCTGTCGGTCCAGGCGCGGGTCGAGTTCATATCGTGAGGAATCGACGCATGGCAGAAATCACTGGGGATCAGCGTGTGCAGTCCGAGGTCCTGGAGGGCCTCGCGACGGCGGTGAACCACCGTCGCTGGTTCGTCGAGCTGGCCCTGCCGTACCTCGGTGACGACCCGATCGAGATCGGCAGCGGGCTGGGCGACTACGCGCTGGAGTGGGCGGAGCACCTGCCCCGCTTCACCGCCACCGAGGCCGACCCGGACCGGCTCGTCTCGCTGAAGGAGCGGCTGGCCGACCAGCCCCGCATCGAGGTCCGGCAGATGCTGCTGCCGCACTCCGACCGGGGCGACTACAGCGCCGCCGTGTCGTACAACGTGCTGGAGCACATCGAGGACCACGTGGGCGCGCTGCGCAGCATGCGCGACCTGGTCCGGCCGGGCGGCAACGTCATCATCATCGTGCCGGCGTTCCAGTTCGCGATGAGCCCGGCGGACATCGCCACCGGCCACGTACGCCGCTACACGAAGAAGACCCTGGGCGCCGCGATGACCGACGCGGGCCTGACGGTGGAGAAGATCCACTACGCTAACGCGCTCGGCCTGATCGGCTACTTCATGGCGACCAAGGTCTTCCGGCTGATGCCGAAGGAGGGCCCGATGGTCAAGGTCTACGACACCCTCGTGCTCCCCGCCACCAAGGCGGCGGAACAGCGCGTCCTCCCCCCGTTCGGCCAGTCGGTCTTCGCGGTGGCCCGCGTCCCCTCCTGACCCTTTCGGCCCGTCCCATCCGCGATCTTGCACTCCCGGCCCCCGTGCTGCGGCGGTCGCCGCTCCCGCCGGGGCGACAAGTGCAAGATCGCGGAGATGCCGGACGGATGCCGAGTTACTCCTTGACCTGGTAGGTCGGGCGGATCACGGCACGGGCCAGGGTGTGGAAGGCCAGGTTGAAGCCGACGTAGGCCGGGGTGGCGTCGGGCGTCACCTCGAGGCCCTCCACGTCCAGGGCGTGCACCGCGAAGACGTAGCGGTGCGGCCGGTCGCCGGCCGGTGGGGCGGCGCCGCCGTAGCCCTGGTCGCCGTAGTCGTTGCGGACCGTGAAGGCGCCGCCGAGATCGTCCCCGGCCGCGCCGCGCGGCAGCCGCGTCACGCCGGCCGGCACGTTGACCAGCACCCAGTGCCAGAACCCGCTGCCCGTCGGCGCGTCCGGGTCGAAGCAGGTCACCACGAAACCCTTGGTCTCGGCCGGGAAGCCGGACCAGGCGAGCTGCGGCGAGACGTTGCCGCCCCCGACGCTGCCGTGGGCGTACGCGGCGTCCATCGGCTCGCCGTTCTGCACGTCCTCGCTGGTCAGGGTGAACGACGGAACGGTCGGCAGCAGCTCGTACGGGTCCGGGGCGATCGGTCGTTCCAGGGTCATCGGGTCGGTCCTTCCGGTGAGCGGTTGTCCTCCGCCCCTTCTTACCCCGTCGACGCCCGCGATCGAACCGGAAGCGCCGGCTGTCCCGTTCCGGCCGGGGCCTTCGACGACCCGGTCGGCGGCCACCTGAGCGGCTGCCACGAGGCGTCGTTCAGCGCAGTTCAGGATCGGGAGGGTGCCTGTGGCAGGTGGCGGGCAAGTTCGGTACGCAGGACGCCAGTCGAGGGCCGGAGCAGGCCGACGCTGACGGTGTAGACGGGCTGACCGGCACGAAGCCGTGGACGAAGCGTCGTGGCGGACGGCACGACCGCTGCGGGGAGCAGGGTGACCTGGAGGACGGCGAACGGGCCAGGACGGCGGACCGTCGCCGACTGGACAGCCTCCCACGGGAGGACGGCCGTCCTTCCCCGCTCGACGAGCCTCAGCGCCGGACCGGTGACGTCGACCGATGACCAGTTCCTTCGGTGGAGAACGATCGAGAAAGCACTCAAGAGGACGGCGTAGAGGACGCCCGACGCGGCGAGGCTCGTCAGGTCGGCCGGCGCCCGCCCATTGGCGAGCGACAGCACGGCTTGCACGAGGGCCCAGGCCAGCAAGCCGATCAGCAGCATGAACACGAACATGAGGCGGGCGGACGTGCGGAACATCGTCCCGGTCTCGTCCATGAGAGTCCTCCCGTCGACAAGTGCAGTCGACTGTAGGGCATCAGATCACTTCGCCCGCAGCACCGATGTCGGATGAGGACGTGCCCAGAATCCACACCACATCTCGGCCCTTTGCCGGTCACCGCCGCCCGTGCTTCGACGGTTGCCGTTGGCTCCTAGCCTTCGGACCATGCCCGAGGATCCGCCCAATTCACGCCCACCACTCAGACGAGCGCCACGCATGTTGATCGCCGCGCTGCTGGTGGGTGGAGTGGTGGTGTCGTCCGTCAGCATCCGTGCACTGATCGAGGGGACGGTGGGAAGTGGCCCGCTCGCGGATTTCGGCCGGATCGCTGTACCGATGGCGGCCACGGCCTGGCTTGCACCGCACGGCTCCTACCGCCGTCGCGACGCGCTGTGGTGGTTTCTTCCCCCGGCGGGCCTCTACATCTTCGCGGTAGTGGCGTGGCGCGTGGCTTTCCTGCCCCATCGTGACTGGACGCCTCGACCGGATGAGGCAACTCGGGCTTAACGGCTGCGGGCCGGATTGTGGTACCTGCGCAGGGAAGCGCAGTAGGTGCTCCGGCCAAGTGGCCGGAAAACGGATCCATGGGAAGCGTTGGGCCTCGATGAGTCGAAAGAGCCGGGGACGCCGCCACGTAGACGAAAACCCGAGCGTGCCGGGCTCGTCACCCGCAGACACGCCCCCTGGCCGGCATTCGCGCTGGCCAGGGGACATATCTGCCACCTAGAGGGCTTCACCAGCCAGGAGGGCTCGCTCGATTGCCGCCCACGCCACTATCGGCAGGCGCGAATCGGCCTCGTCGCCCCTGACCGAGCCCACGCCGCCTGGTCAGAATCAGTAGCAGGGCGAGATGGAGTAGACCGGATCCCAGTCGGCGGAACCCGAGGACGGGCTCGTCGCGAGGACCCGGACCGGAATGCCTGAGGAGCCGAGGAGGTACGGGTTAGGAGCGCTGCTGGTCTGGTTGTTCCGCCAGTAGCCCGTACCCGTCCAGTTGTACAGATCGTAGATCTGGCAGTCGTAGAGGAAGAAGACCTTCCAGACGAAGCCGGCCCAGACCTGCGCACAGAAATAGCCATAGGGACAGGTGTAGGTGTCCCCCGGCGCCACACCCAGAGTGCTGACGGATGGCGAGATCGTGGGAGTCGCGGCGACGCCCATGTCGCTGGGCGCCGGAGGCGCGGTGACGAGAATGCCGCCCGCGTCGCGGCTTGGAGGAGCGGCCGTCCCGACCGATTCGGCGATGACGGATGCGGGTCTGCTGGCTGCGGATGCTGTGGCGGGGACGCCGGTGGCCGCGACCACGAGTGCCGCGGCGACGATCAGCGCTGACGCAAATCGCTTCATGAGTAGTCCTCCCGTGATGGCATGAGCTGCCCCTACTACCCGAGCAGTATTCAGCATCCGGACGATCATGTCGAGCACCGTCAATGCGTGTCATTGCAACGGGACCTGGGGAGTCGCCGTGCGACACGTTCCCTGGCACAGGCCGCGAATGAAGACGTGACCTACTCTCCAGGGCAGCGACGCCAGGCCCCGTGCGCGGGCGTGGGGCTGGTGACAGCCAGGGAGGCGGCGACATGTCCGGTACGCAGTTGTACGACACCATCGGAGCCACTTACACCGTGACGCGGCGCACCGAACCGCGGATCGCCGCAAGGGTCTGGGCTGCGCTCGGCGACGCGCGGACGGTGTTGAATGTCGGGGCTGGCACCGGCTCCTACGAGCCCGCCGACCGTGAGGTCACCGCGGTGGAACCGTCGGCGCTCATGCGTGCGCAGCGCCCCGCGGGCGCGGCGCGCTGCGTGGCCGCCACCGCGGAGAGCCTTCCGTTCGCGGACCGGTCCTTCGACGCGGCGATGGCCTTTGCCAGCATCCATCACTGGCCGGACCCGATCGCGGGCCTGCGCGAGATGCGACGCGTCGCTCGCCGGGTGGTGGTGTTCACGCACGACACCAGCGACGCCGGATGGCTTCGACGCTTCTGGCTCACCCGCGACTACCTTCCCGAGGCCGCGGACCTCGTTGTCGGCCGGCCTTCGCTGAGCGAGCTGGCCGGCGCGATCGGAGCCCGCGTGGAGCCGGTGCCCATCCCGTGGGACTGCGTCGACGGCTTCTTCGAGGCCCACTGGCGCCGGCCGGAGGCGTACCTGGACGAGGACGTCCGTCGCGGGGTGTCGGTCTGGGCCAGAGTCGGGCCGGACGCCGAGCAGCGGGCGGTGCACAGCCTCCGCGACGACCTCGCCTCAGGTAGGTGGGCGGAGCGCAACCGGGACCTCGTCGGCCTGGAGGCGGCGGAGCTCGGCCTTCGCCTGCTCATCGCCTGACCCGCCACACCGACCCGCCCTCCGTCCGGCGTTCGCGCTGGTCGGAGGGCGGTTTGCTGTTCGTCGGCGGAGGGTGTGGGATTCGAACCCACGAAGGACATCGCTGCCCTTACCGGTTTTCAAGACCAGCGCCATCGGCCACTAGGCGAACCCTCCCGGGCCACGCCCCCGTGAGGTGCGCGACCGTGCCTAGTCTGCCACGGACCCGCGCCGGGCGAGCGGGCACCGCACCCGCGCTGGCATGATCGGCGGCGTGTGGGAACTCTCGTCGGTGGTGCTGATCAGCGGAATCATGGCCGCCGGAAAGTCCACTGTGGCCGAAGCGCTGGCCCGTCGGCTGCCCCGCGCGGTGCACCTGCGCGGCGACGTGTTCCGGCGGATGGTGGTCAGCGGCCGGGAGGAGATGACCGCCGAGCCGTCGGCGGAGGCGTGGCGGCAGCTGCGGCTGCGCTACGACCTCGCCGCGTCGGCGGCGGACCGGTACGCCGCCGCCGGCTTCACCGTGGTGGTGCAGGACGTGATCCTCGGCGCGGACCTGCCGGCGATGGTCGACCGGATCCGGCACCGGCCGCTGGCGGTCGTGGTGCTCGCGCCGAGCCCCGAGGTCGTCGCCGCCCGCGAGGACGCGCGGGAGAAGAAGGGGTACGGGGACTGGCCGGTCGCCGCGCTGGACGCGGACTTCCGGGCGGAGACGCCCCGGATCGGGCTCTGGCTGGACACCTCCGCGCTGACCCCGGCACAGACGGTGGACGAGATCCTGGCCCGGGCGTGGACCGACGGACGGGTGGGGTAGACACGGAACATGCGCGCGATGACGATCCCGGAGCCCGGCGGACCCGACGCACTGGTCTGGAGCGAGGTGCCCGATCCCGAGCCCGGGCCGGGCGAGGTGGTCGTCGACGTGCGGGCCAGCGCGGTCAACCGGGCCGACCTGCTGCAACGGCAGGGGCACTATCCGCCGCCGCCGGGCGCGCCCGCGTACCCCGGGCTGGAGTGCTCCGGGGTGATCAGCGCGATCGGCCCCGACGTGGCCGGCTGGGAGGTGGGCCGGGAGGTCTGCGCGCTGCTGGCCGGCGGCGGTTACGCGGAGCGGGTGGCGGTGCCGGCCGGGCAGCTGCTGCCGGTGCCGGCCGGCGTCGACCTGGTCGACGCGGCGGCGCTGCCCGAGGTCGCCTGCACGGTCTGGTCCAACGTCGTGCAGGTGGGCCGGCTCGGCAGGGGCGGCACCCTGTTGCTGCACGGCGGCGGCAGCGGGATCGGCACCTTCGCGGTCCAGCTCGCGGTCGCGCTCGGCGCCACCGTGGTGGTCACCGCCCGGTCCGGCAAGCACGAGCGGCTGCGTGAGCTGGGCGCGACGCACACCATCGACTACCGGGAGCAGGACTTCGTCGAGGAGGTCCGGCGGGTCACCGGCGGTCGGGGCGCCGACGTCATCCTCGACATCATGGGCGCCGCCTACCTGCCCCGGAACGTGGCGGCGCTGGCCACGGGCGGCCGGCTGGTGGTGATCGGCATGCAGGGCGGCCGCAAGGGCGAGCTGGATCTCGGGGCGCTGCTGGCCAAGCGGGGCACGATCGCGGCCACCGCGCTGCGGTCCCGGCCGCTGGACGAGAAGGCGGAGATCGTCCGCGGCGTCCGCGAACAGGTGTGGCCGCTGGTCGAGTCGGGGGCGGTCCGGCCGGTCGTGGACCGGCGGGTGCCGATGACCGAGGCGGCGCGGGCGCACCGCCTGGTCGAGTCGAGCGACCACGTCGGCAAGGTGCTGCTCACCACCGGCTGAGGCGGGTCCGCCCGTGGGCGGGCGCTCTCCCCCGACGGGAGCGCCCTGGTCAGGGTGCCGGCGTCGCCTCCTCCGCCGCGCGGGGGAGCACGAGGCGGGCGCCCGGGCCCTCGCCGGCGAGCGAGTCGCCGGGATTGTTCAGCGTGCAGCGTTGCAGGGACAGGCAGCCGCAGCCGATGCAGCCGTCGAGGTCGTCGCGGAGCTTGGTCATCAGCCGGATCTTCTCGTTCAGCCGCTCCCGCCAGGTGGCCGAGAGCCGCGCCCAGTCCTCCGCGGTGGGCGTGCGGGACGCAGGCAGGGAGTCCAGCGCCTCCCGGATCTCCTCCAGCGAGATGCCGACCTGCTGGGAGATCCGGACGAACGCCACCCGGCGCAGCTCCGTGCGGGCGTAGCGGCGCTGGTTGCCGCCCGTCCGCTCTGCCCGGATCAGCCCGAGCCGCTCGTAGTAGCGCAACGCCGAGGGCGCCACGCCGCTGCGGCTGGAGAGCTGGCCGATGGTCAGAGACTCGTGCATCACGTCGCCTTGAGTTGAAGGGGACTTTAACTTGCAGGCTAGCGGCATGACCACGACCACCGCCAGCGCGGCCCCGGTCGCCGCGCCACCCCGCGACCCGAGCGCCCCGCCGCTGCCAGGACCCGTCGCGCCGCTGTACGAGCGGATCCGCGCGGGCCGGGAGTTCGGCCCGAACGTCCGCTCCACCGTCGACGTGCTCTGGGTGCTCTACGACCGGGTCCTCCGGATCACCCCGGAGACCGTCGACGACCCCGGGCGGGACCGGTTCCTGCTCTCCAAGGGGCACGCCGTCGCCGGCTACTACGCCGTGCTCGCCGCGAAGGGGTTCGTCCCCGCCGACTGGCTGGACGACCAGGGCGGGCCCGACAGCCGGCTCGGCGACCACCCCGACCGGATGCTGGTGCCCGGCGTGGAGATCGGCTCCGGCTCGCTGGGCCACGGGCTCGGGCTCGGCGTGGGCACCGCGCTCGGGCTGCGCGCCCAGGGCCTGCTGACGCCCCGGGTCCATGTGCTGCTCGGCGACGCCGAGCTGGACGAGGGCTCCAACCACGAGGCGATCGCGTACGCGGGGGCGACCGGACTGGCCAGCCTGACCGCGATCGTGATCGACAACGGCTCCGCCACGCACGGCTGGCCGGGGGGCGCCGCGGCGCGGTTCACCGTCAACGGCTGGACCGCCACCACCGTCGACGGGCACGACCACGAGGCCCTGCACACCGCCCTGACCGGGCACGACAACCACCGGCCGCACGTCGTCGTCGCGGTCGTCGACCAGGGGGAGTGACCGTGCGGAACCGTTTCGTCGACACCACCACCGCGCTGCTGGCGGAGGATCCGCGTACGGCCCTGGTGCTGGCCGACATCTCCGCCGACGCGTTCGCCCCGGCCGCGTACCGGCACCCGGACCGGGTGCTCAACGTCGGGATCCGGGAGCAGCTGATGGTGGGCGTGGCCGGTGGGCTCGCCCTGACCGGGCTCAGGCCGATCGTGCACAGCTACGCCCCGTTCCTCGTCGAGCGGGCGTACGAGCAGCTCAAGCTCGACCTGGACCACCAGGGCGCGAGCGCGGTGCTGGTCAGCATCGGCGCGTCGTACGACCGGGCGGCCGCCGGCCGGACCCACCTGTCCCCGGCCGACGTCTCCCTGATCGACTCCCTGCACGGCTGGACCGTGCACGTTCCCGGCCACCCCGACGAGGTACCGGCGCTGCTGCGGGACGCGGTGGCCGCCGACGGCTCGGCGTACCTGCGGCTGTCAACCCTGCACAATGCCCGGCCGTACGGCGGCGACGGGGCGCTGCGGGTGGTCCGGGACGCGGGGCCGGGCGCGCCGCTGCTGGTCGCGGTCGGGCCGGTGCTCGACGCGGCGCTGGCGGCCGTCGCCGGCCTGGGGGTCACGGTGGCCTACACCCACCGGCCGCGGCCGTTCGACGCGGCGGGCCTAGGGGCGCTGGCCGGCGACGCGGTGATCCTGGTGGAGCCCTACCTGGCCGGCACGTCGGCCCGGGTGGTGTCGGCGGCCCTGGCCGACCGGCCGCACCGGCTGCTGGCCCTCGGTGTGGGACGCGAGGAGCTGCGCCGCTACGGCTCGGCCGAGGACCACACCCGCTGGCACGGGCTGGACGCCGCCGGGCTGCGCCGCTCGGTCGCCGGGTTCCTGGACCCGGCGCTGGTGCCGGCCGGCCGCTGAGTCAGGCCGGACGTCGACGCCCGCCGGCGGCGAGGGGCCGCGCCGGCGGGCGACGCGGGAGGGGGTCAGCGGGTCGGGGCGCTGGTCCGGCGGCGGGTGCGCTCGCGGCCGAGGATCCAGATCGCCTCGACGCCGTCCTTCCAGGTGATCTTCTTGCCCTCTTCGCGACCCCGCGCGCGGTAGCTGATCGGCACCTCGTAGGGACGGATGCGCCGGCGCAGCAGCTTGCCGGTCACCTCGGCCTCCATGCCGAAGCCGCGCGAGCGGATCTCGAGCGAGCGGTAGAGCGCGACCGGCATCAGCTTGAAGCAGGTCTCCAGGTCACCGATGTAGGAGTTGAACAGGACGTTCGCGGCCATCGTGACGCCCTTGTTGCCCATCACGTACCAGAAGCTGTAGGCGCTGTGGCTACCGAAGGTGCGGTTGCCGTAGACCACCGTGGCCCGCCCGTCGAGCACCGGGTCGAGCAGCTTGGGGATGTCCTGCGGGTCGTACTCCAGGTCGGCGTCGAGAATGACCATGTAGTCACCCTCGGCGTTGTCGACCGCCGTCTTGATGGCGGCACCCTTGCCGGCGTTGCGCTGGTGGGTGATGACCCGCAGGCGCGCGTCGTCGGCCCGGCCGAGGATCTCGCCGGTGCCGTCCCGGCTGCCGTCGTCGACCACGACCAGCTCGATCTCGCACGGATAGTCGACTGCCAATGCCTGCTTGAGGGCATCCGCGATGCGTTCTTCCTCGTTGTAGACCGGCATGAGGATCGAGAGCTTCACGGGAATCTCCACGGTGGCGACGGCATGTCGGCCCTAGCCTAACCTGGCTGCCAGCGACGCGTCGCTCAGCACTGCGGGCATTGGGCGCGGCGGCCTCAGGTTCATGGTGTTTACTGCCGCCATGTCGGCAGTCGGCTACCCGTTCGCCCTGGCGCCGGTCGCCGCGATCGGACTGCTCGCGGTCGCGTTCCGCCCGGTCGCGGCCGGGACGACGGCGGGGCTCCGCCTCGCGCTGGTCCGGGCGGCTCTGGCCACCGGCGCGTACGCGGTACTCACGGTGGAACTGCTGGGCACGCTGCGGCTGCTCACCCCGCCGGCGTTCGCCGTGGCCTGGCTGCTGTTCCTCGCCGGCGCGGTCGCCGGCTTCGGCTGGCGACGCCGCCGGGACGCCGAGCGCCGCGCGGCCGGGATCGTCGCCGCGCGCCGCGCGGTCGAGGTCGCCGCCGCGCCGGAGCCGGCGCTGGTCGGCGCGAAGGCCGGCCCGGCCGCCGGTCCCCCGGCTCCGCCGCCGGCGCCGGTGGCCGCCGCGCGGCGCGGCGCGTCCCCCCACGCCGCCGGCTGGCCGACCCGGCTGGCCGACGCCTGGCGTACGGCGGGCCGGGGCGAGCGGCTGCTCGCCGGCACGGTCGGCGGACTGCTGCTGGTCGAGCTGCTCATCGCCCTGCTGGCCGAGCCGAACAACTTCGACTCGCAGACCTACCACCTGCCCAAGGTGGAGCACTGGGTCGCCCAGGGCGGCCTGGACTTCTGGCCCACCGCCATCCACCGGCAGGTGACCATCCCGCCCGGCGCCGAGTACCTGCTGCTGCACCTGCGCCTCTTCACCGGCGGGGACGCGCTGCACAACCTGGTGCAGTGGGCGGCCGGCCTCGGCGTGCTGCTGGCGGCCACCCGGATCACGGCGCAGCTCGGCGGGGGACGGCGGGCCCAGTTGCTGACCGCGTTCGTGCTCGCCACCACCCCCATGGTGGCGCTCCAGGCGACCAGCACCCAGACGGACCTGGTCTGCGCCGCCTGGGTGGCCTGCGCGGGCACGCTGGCGCTGGACGGGCTGCGCCGGCGCGCCGGGCTCGGGGCGGCGCTGGCGCTGGGGGCGGCCACCGGGCTGACCGCCCTGACCAAGACCAGCGGCCTGGCCGCGGTCGGGCCGCTGCTGCTGCTCTGGGGGCTGGCCCAGCTCCGGCTGGCCCGGACCGGCTCCGCGCCGGACCGCGCCGGCCCGGACCCCGACACCCCCGGCCCGCCCCGGACCGGTGACTCCCGGCCGCGGCGGCAGGTGCGCCGGACGGTCGCCGGGTCGGCGCTGATCCTGCTGGTCGCGGTGGTGGTGGTCGGGCCGTTCCTGGCCCGGGTGACCGCCGAGTTCGGGCATCCGCTCGGGCCGCCCCGGCTGCGCGAGTCCATTCCGATGGAACGGCACGACCCGCCGTCGCTGCTGGTCAACGCGCTGCGGATCGCGCACACCGCGTTCGACACGCCGCTCGCGCCGCTGCGCCGGGCCGGTGCCGGGGCGATCATCGGCGGTGCCGGGCTGATCGGGGTGGACCCGCAGGACCGGGCCACCACCTTCGGCCGGGAGCGGTTCCCGGTGCCGTCCTGGTATCCGGACGAGGACCGGGTGGCCTTTCCGCTGGCCGGGGCGCTGGCGGTGATCGGGGCGGCGGCCGCGCTGGCCCGACCCGGCCGGGTCAGCCCGACGCGGGCGGGGCCGCTGCGCGCGTACGCGGTGGTCGTGGTGGCGGCCGTGCTGCTGCACACCGCCATGATCAAGTGGCAGCCGTGGGGCAACCGCCTGCTGCTCTACGCGCTGGCGCTGGCCGTACCGCTGGCGGGGCTCTGGCTGGACGCGCTGTTCCGGCGCCGGGCCGGCGGGGCGGGCGGACGGCGGCCGGTGGCGGCCGGGCTCGCGGTGAGCGTGCTGGCCACCTGCGCGCTGGCCGGGGTGCTGGCGGTGTCGTACGGCTTCCCGCGCCGGCTGGTCGGGGCGGGCTCGGTCTTCACCACCGCCGAGTGGGAGACCCGGTTCCTGCGGCGTCCCCAGTGGGCGGAGGAGTTCCGCTGGGCGGCCGACGCGGTACGCGCGACGGGCGCCCGTCGGATCGGCCTGGTGCAGCAGAACGACAACTGGGAGTACCCCTGGTGGCTGCTGCTGCGGGACGCGGACGGGCGCCCGCCGGAGCTGGTGGCGCTCCAGTCGGTGCTGCCCGAGCGCCCGCCTGCCGATCCGGCCTCGGTGGACGCCGTCGTCTGCACGGGCAGCCGGCCGGCGTGCGCGGCGCTGGCACCGGCGGGCTGGCTCGTGCAGTTCCGGGGCTACGTGGGCTACGCCCTCCCGCCGGGCAGCTGACCCGCCGGGAAGCCGCCGCGCGGTCCCTGCGGTGCCGCCGATCCGCCCGGAGCCCGGCCGATCGCTCCGGTGAGGCCGCGTGATTCACCCGGATCGCCCGGTTCTGCACTCTGCGCGCAACGATTCCGAGACGCATTCACATACCTCGGGGCCGACGCTACCTTCTGGTAACTCGATCGACGTCCCGCGATCGAGCCGAAAGGAGTGCGTCGATGCTTGGTTCCCCTGCCAGGCGCGAACGCGCGACCCGACGACGGGCGCTCACCGTCGTCGCCGCCGCCGCTCTCGTCCTGCCGATGCTCGCCGGAACGGCCTCCCCCGCCACCGCGGCCGACCGTCCGGCCATCCAGCCGCTCCCCGCCAACCTGGAGACGATCCGCGCCGCCGAGGCCACCGCCCTCTACGGCGCGCCCGCCGTCCGCCCCATCGAGCAGCGCCGCACCGCGCTGATCACCATGGGCGACAGCGAGATCTCGGGCGAGGGGGTCGGCAACTACGTCCCCGGCACCCACCAGCCCGGCAACTGGTGCGACCGCTCGTACGACCAGGCGGTGTTCCGCACCGGCATCGCCGCCGACGAGAAGTACAACATCGCCTGCTCCGGGGCGACCCCGTGGAACCTGATCCGGGGCGGGCCGACCCAGCACAACGAGCTGAACCAGGGCGACCACCTCGCCATCAAGGCGCGCAACACGCACATCAAGCTGATCTGGGTGGTGGTCGGCGCCAACGGCGACGGCACGATCCAGTTCGGCCCGGTCGCCACCGACTGCACCGTCCGCCGGGTCCTCCTCCAGGGCCCCTGCTACCCCACCTACACCGACCAGTGGACCGTCCGCACCGACGGCAGCCGGCAGGCGGTCGAGGACGCCCTCGAAGACATCCGGCAGACCATGACCGGCGCCGGCTACCTGCGCTCGGACTACGAGCTGGTGCTCATGTCGTACCCGAGCCCGGGCAGCCCGGACGTGGAGGACAACCCGGACTTCCCCGGCTGGTACGCCGGCGGCTGCCTGCTCTACCTGGCCGACGCCGCGTTCGCCCGGAACAAGGCGGTGCCGATGTTCGAGTCGGCGCTGCGGGCGGCGGCGACCAACACGGGCACCCGCTACCTGGACGCCAGCCGGCTCTTCCACGGCCACGAGGTGTGCACGGACAACACGTCGGTGCGCGGGCTGCACATCGAGCTCGGCATCTGGGACGAGAACGCGGCGCGGCAGTCGTTCCACCCGAACAACCGGGGGCACGGCATGTTCGCCCAGTGCGTCACCCAGTTCTTCAACTCCGGGCGGGAGCGGGCGACCTGTGTGGACCCGGCCAGCACCGGCAACGGCGTGCTCTACGACGGGCTCTTCGAGTTCCGGCAGCTGCGCAACGCCGCCACCGGCACCTGCGTCGACGGCAAGGGCTACGACTCGCGCAACGGCACACCCCAGCAGTCGTACGGCTGTCACGGCGGGCGCAACCAGGGCTTCTGGTACGACCCGACCCGCCAGTCGCTGCACTCGGAGCTCTCCCACGACCGCTGCCTGGACGTCTCGGGCGGGTCGCTGAGCGCCGGCACGGCCGTGAACGTCCACGACTGCCACGGCGGCGCCAACCAGAAGTTCGTCCTCGCCGGCAACCAGCTCAGGACGGCCGGCAACGGCAACCTCTGCGTGGCGTTCGACAACCCGTTGCTGGGCACCCCCCGACTGCGGCTGGCCACCTGCTCCACCAGCACCCGCCAGCAGTGGTCCTTCGAGTCCCGCAACTTCGCCAACCCGGTGGGCTACGGGCACGACGACTTCATCGGCTCCCGCGTCTACTGAGACCGCCCGCGCCGGCCGGGAGTGTGGCCGCCGTCCGACGGGCCACACTCCCCTACCTCTGCCTGGCCGGCACGACGATCAGGCGGGCGACCCCGCCGTCGCCCTCCTTGGCGCCGGCCACGCCGACCGTCGTACCGACCGCGACGTCGGCGGGCCGGATCGTCGTGCGGCGCTCCACGACGCGCAGCTT
Organism: Micromonospora sp. URMC 107; assembly: GCF_051386315.1. NCBI lineage: Bacteria > Bacillati > Actinomycetota > Actinomycetes > Micromonosporales > Micromonosporaceae > Micromonospora > Micromonospora sp. URMC 107. The sequence continues at coordinate 50,141 of NZ_JBPQTK010000019.1, read as the reverse complement.
GTCGCCGAAGGTCCAGGTCATGGTGAAGCCGTCGGCGGACTTCACGGTCATCGAGTCGCCGTCGACCGCGGTCACCTCGCCCCGCTGTACGGCGACGGTCCGCGTACCGCCGTCCTTCGTCCGCACCACGGCCTCCCCGTGCAGGGCGCCCCGGCGCAGCAGCACCCGGGCCTGCCGGCGCTCGCGCCGCTCCTCCGCGCGCTCCCGCCGCCGCTGCCCGGCCGCGCCCGGCGACGCCTCCGGCGAGGCGGGGGCGGCGAGGGCGTCGACGTCCAGGTCGCCGGCGTCGAGGCCCATCGCGGCCAGCGCCTGGCCCTCCGCGCCCAGCGCCGTGGCGACCTCGACGGCGGTCTCCCGGGCCGGCTGACCGGCCGGCGCGGCGGAGCCGCAGCCGCCGACGCCGAGCGCGACCGCCGCGAGCAGCGTGGTGGTGACGATTCCCCAACGTGCCATGAGTCTCCCTCTCGTCCGTGGAGCCCAAGCCTCCCGCCGCCGGGCGAGCGACAGGTCAGGCCGATGTTCGGGTCTGGTAAGGATCCGCCGGCAGCCGGACCGTGAACGCGGCCCCGCCCTCCGGGGCGTGCCCGGCCGCGATCTCCCCGCCGAGCCGGCGGACCAGGCCGGCGGCGAGCGCCAGCCCCAACCCGCTGCCGACCTTGCGCACCCCCCGGTAGCGCTGGTGCAGGGCGCCACGCTCGAAGGCCACCGCCAGGTCGTCGTCGGTGAAGCCCGGTCCGCCGTCGCGGACCTCGACGACGCCGCCCGCCACCGGGTCCGCGCCGGCCGCCCGGACCGCGAGCACGATCGGCGCCCCCGGCGGTACGACCCGCAGCGCGTTCTCCAGCAGCCCGTCCAGCACCTGCCGGATCCGCCCCGGATCGGTGTACGCCGGCACCGGCGCGTCCGGAACATCCGCGCGGAACGGCACCCCCACCGCCGCGCACCGGTCGGCCCAGGTCCGACCCGCGTCGGCGGCCAGCCGGGCGAGGTCCACCGGCACCGGTTCGAGCGGGAAGTCGACGGCCTCCAGCCGGGCCAACGCCAGCAGGTCGCTGACCAGCCGGTCCAGGTGCTGCGCCTCCGCGAGCACGGTACGCCCGGCGCCGGCCGCGTCCGCCGGCCCGATCACCCCGTCGGCCAGCGCCTCGGCGTAGCCCCGGATCGCCGTCAACGGGGTGCGCAGCTCGTGCGAGACGGAGAGCAGGAACTCCCGCTGCCGCCCCTCGCTCGTGGCCAGCGCGGCGGCCAGCCCGTTCAGCGCGTACGCCAGGTCGGCCACCTCGTCGGGTGGCTCCACCGGCACGCGTACCGCCCGGTCCCCGGCGCGCAGCCGGGCGGCGGCGTCGGCGGCGCGCCGGATCGGTCGGGCGAGCCTGCGGGCGAGCAGCAGCCCGGCGACCACCCCGGCGGCGAGTCCCGCCAGCAGCGGCAGCCAGAGGCTGGGCACGACCTGCCGCCACGGCGCCGTGGACCGGGTACGGGTCAGCACCACCCCGTTGCCGCCGGGCAGGGCGCGTCCCTCGATCAGCGTGCGCCGCCCGTCGAGCGGGCGGCGAGTCGACACGTCGCGCCCCTCGGCGACGCGCCGCACCACGCGCGGCGGCAGGCCGGGGCGCTCGGCGACCCCGCCCCGGACCAGGTACGCGTCGACGCCCTGGGCGTTCAACTGCCGGACGAGCCGCTCCTCGTCGGCGGTCCGGCCGGTCTCCAGCCGGGGACGCAGCACCTCGGCCGCGAGCCGGGCCTGGGCGGCCAGCGCCTCCTGGTCGCGCCGTTCCACGCCGCGTACCGCCAGGGGCACCGCGACGATCGCGGTGACCAGCACCGAGACCAGGGCCACCGCGCAGGTGACCAGCACCGCGCGGGAGGTCAGCGTCCGCCCGGGACGGTGTCGCGGCGTTGGCGGCGGCGCGCCGGTCGGCTCAGCCATCGGCGGCGTACCCGACGCCCCGGTGGGTGCGGATCACGCCGGCCGCGCCCAGCTTCGCCCGGACCTGCGCGACGTGCACGTCGACGGTGCGGGTGCCGGCGTGCGCCGCGTACCCCCAGACGCCGGCGAGCAGTTCCTCCCTGGTGAAGACCCGGCCCGGCCGGGCCATCAGGTACGCCAGCAGGTCGAACTCGGTGGAGGTGAGCTGGACCGGGGCGCCCGCGGCGGTCACCGTCCGGCGGGTCGGGTCGAGGGCCACCGAGCCGACGACCCGGGGCAGGCCCGTCGGCTCGGGCGTTCCGGCGCTGCGCCGCAGCACCGCCCGCACCCGGGCGACCAGCTCGCGGGGGCTGAACGGCTTGGTGACGTAGTCGTCCGCCCCCAGCTCCAGCCCGACGACGCGGTCCACCTCGTCGTCGCGGGCGGTGAGGAAGATGACCGGCGTCCAGTCGCCGGCCTCCCGCAGGCGCCGGCAGACCTCGGTGCCGGTCAGGCCGGGCAGCGCGATGTCGAGGACGCAGGCCACCGGGCGCAGCCGGCGGGCGGCGGCCAGCCCGGCCGACCCGTCCCGTTCCAGGTGGACGCCGAAGCCGTCCCGGGTCAGGTAGAGCCGGACCAGGTCGGCGATGGCCGGCTCGTCCTCCACCAGGAGGACGAGCCCGCGGGGCGGGGCGTCGACGGTCACCGGCCCATGATTGCCGACGCGGCGCCGCCGGAGGGGCGGCGGATGTTCGGGTTCGGTAAGAAGCCGGTCAGCGCACCACGGCGGGACGGAACGCGGCGGGCCGCGCGACCGGCGGCGCCTCGCCGATGGTGGCGACGAGCCGCTCCCGGGGGGTCCGCAGCCGGGTCCGGAAGGCGTGGTTGAGCAGCGCGTCGAGCTGCCACACCTGCTTCGGGTGGCGGGTCCGGATGAGGAACCGCTCGCGGATCCCGTCGATCGCGGTGGCGGCCAGCTCGACCGAGTGCAGGCGCGGGTCGGGGCTCCAGGTGACGTTGCTGAGCTCCCGCAGCTCCGTGTTGAGGTGCAGGCGCAGCCGGTGCAGCACGCGGGTCTGCTGGGTGACGACCAGCCGCCGGTGGGTCAGCAGGAGGAGGTACTCGCCGGCCATCGGGCGGTCCGGCCGGGCGCACCGGGTGACGAGGATGGTGGCGTCGCCGGAGCCGACGCAGCGTCGGAAGACCGGCATGTGCCGGGTGACGGTCTGCACCGCCAGCCCGGCCTCGGAGGCGGCCGGGAGGAACGTTCGGGAGAAGACGTCCATGCCCTGCCCAACGAGGCGCGACCTGGGGTGACGTGGGTCACGCGGGAATTTTGGAACTTCCACGCGCACGCGTCGCACCGCCTGTCCGGCTTCGTCGCCGACCGCCGAAGGGCCGCCGGACGGCGTCGCCGCGCCGACTCAGACCGGGTCCGGCGCGAACAGCTCCTGCAACCAGCCGGGCACGGCGGACGCGTACTCCGCCCGGGTCGGGTCGGGGCCGGAGAGGGCGCGGCGCCAGGAGAGCGCCCGGCTGACCCGGGTGACGCGGACGGCCAGGCGGGCCGCCTCGCGCAGCGTCGCCCGGTCGTGCCCGGCCGACCACGGCTCCAGGTAGGCGTCGCGCAGCCGCCCCAGGGCCGGGTCGCCCTCGGGCAGCCCGAACGCGTCTGCGACCGAGTTCAGCGTCACCAGCAGGGTGCCGAACGGGTGGGCCACCGAGGCGTCGCCCCAGTCGAAGAAGCGGTGCCCGTCGCCCGCGACGAAGACGTTGCCGTCGTGCAGGTCGTCGTGCTGGATCGTCGGCGCGACGCCCGACGCGGCCAGCCGCCGGCAGTCCTCGGCGAACGCGGAGCGGTGGGCGCGCAGCCGCTCGTACGCCTCGACGGTGAGCCCGTCCGCCGCCCCGAGCAGCAGCGCCTCCTCGTCGTCGAGCAGCGCCTCGAACAGCCCCGGCAGCGCCTCCGGCCGATGGTCGGGTACGCCGAGGGCGAGCAGCTCGCCGACCCCGGGCGCGACCGCGCGCTGGAGGTCGGCGTACTCCGGCAGGACCCGCTCCCAGCGGGGCAGCAGGCTCCGGTCGCCGCCCAGCGCGTCGCGCAGCGTCCGGCCGCCGTCGGGCAGCAGGGACCAGCCGCGGTCGGCGTCCACGGCGACGGGAGCGAGCACCCGGCCGGGCACGAGCCGGGCCAACGCGGCCAGCAGCGCGGCCTCGTGCCGGGTGCCGGGGTTGTTCGCCTTGAACCACACGTCCCCGGCGTCGGTGGGCACCCGCCAGACCAGCGACCAGGGCCGGACCCGGGGCTCGACCGGCCCGGTGATCCGGCGGCCGTGCCGACCGAGCCGGTCGCCGATCCAGTCGAGCGCGGTGTCCCGCCAGTGCGGGTCGGCCCAGTCGGCGCGGGGCGTGGCGGCGTCGGTCACGCCCGGCAACCTAACCGCCGCCCCGCCACCGGGCCAGGGGTTTTCCCGCCGCCTACAGCAGCTCGACGATGGTCGCGTTGGCCATGCCGCCGCCCTCGCACATCGTCTGGAGGCCGTAGCGGATGTCGTTGTCCCGCATGTGGGCGAGCATGGTGGTCATGATCCGGGCGCCGGAGCCGCCGAGCGGGTGGCCGAGGGCGATCGCGCCGCCGCGCGGGTTGAGCCGCTCCGGGTCCGCCTCGGTCTCCGCCAGCCAGGCCAGCGGCACCGGCGCGAACGCCTCGTTCACCTCGTACACCCCGATCTCCTCGATGCCCAGCCCCGCGCGGCGCAGCGCCTTCGCGGTGGCCGGGATGGGCGCGGTGAGCATGGTGACGGGGTCGTCGGCGGCGACGACGGCGGTGTGCACCCGGGCCAGCGGGCGCAGGCCGTGCCGGCTGGCCCACTCGCTGGTGGTGACGGCGAGCGCCGCCGCGCCGTCGGAGATCTGCGACGCGGAGCCGGCGGTGACGACGCCGTCGGGGCGGAACGGGGTGGCCAGCTCGCCGAGCTTCTCCAGCGAGGTGTCCCGCCGGATGCCCTCGTCGGCGGCGAACTTGCCGCCGTCGGCCAGGGCGACCGGGGCGATCTCGGCGTCGAAGGCGCCGGCGTCCTGCGCGGCGGCGGCCTTCTCGTGGCTGGCGAGGGCGAACTCGTCGAGCTGCGCGCGGGAGAGGCGCCAGCGCTCGGCGATCAGCTCCGCCCCGACGCCCTGGTTGAACGGCAGCGGCGCGTCGTCGGCGAAGCCCTCGACGCCGCGGTAGCGGTCGCGCAGCTGGTCGCTGAAGGGCGACCCGCCGGCCACGCTGGAGCCCATCGCGACCCGGGTCATCGACTCGACGCCGCCGGCGACGACCAGGTCGGCCTGGCCGGAGAGGACGGTGGCCGCGGCGAAGTGCAGGGCCTGCTGGCTGGAGCCGCACTGCCGGTCGAGGGTGGTGCCGGGCACCGACTCGGGCCAGCCGGCGGCGAGCACGCCGTTGCGGGCGACGTTCCACGACTGGTCGCCGACCTGGGAGACGCAACCCCAGACCACGTCGTCGACCAGTGCCGGATCGATGCCGGTGCGCTCGGCGAGGGCGCGCAGCACGTGCGCCGAGAGGTCGACCGGGTGCACGGCCGCCAGGCTGCCCTTGCGCCGCCCCACCGGGGTGCGTACCGCGCCGACGATGACTGCGTCACTCATGACTACTCCCCGGTAACTTGGGCCGGCCCCGATCCTACGTCGTCGGCGGGCCGGGCGTCCTCCCCCGGTGCCCTGGCATGCTGAACGGATGCATCCAGACCCGGCCCCGGCCCGGCAGTGGCGGGTGCCGCCCGCCCTGCCGGCGCTCAAGCTGACCGGCGCGGTCGCGCTGCTCGCGCTGGCCCTGCTCCTCGACGGGGGCGACCGGATCCGGTTGGCGCTGGCCGTGCTCACGGCCGCCGGGCTCGCCGGCTGGGCGGCGCGCGACCTGGTGGCGCCCGTCCGGCTCGCGGTCGACCCGGACGGGATCACGGTCGTCCAGGGCTTCGCGGGGCGCCGGCGGCTGCCCTGGTCGGCGGTCGAGAAGGTGACCGTGGACCGCCGCGCGCGGCGGGGCCTGACCAGCGAGCTGCTGGAGATCGACGCGGGGGAGTCGCTGCACCTCCTCGGCCGCCACGACCTCGGCGCGGATCCCGCCGAGGTCGCCGAGGCCCTGCACGAGGCCCGCCCGCGCTGACCGGCGCCGCGTACCGCGTCGCGGCGCGGCGCCGGAAGGCGGGGACCGGGCGGGAGGTCAGCCGCCGACGATGGCCGCGGTACGGACCAGGGCCAGACCGACCAGCGCCGCCACGATCACCGCCCCGCCCGCGAGCTGCACCAGCGTCCGCCGCGACCGCGGGGCGTACGCGAACACGAGCGCCAGCAGCCCGCCGACCACCAGGCCGCCCAGGTGCCCGGGGATCGAGATGCCCGGCACGGTGAACGTGAAGACCAGGTTGATCACCAGGACGGGGAGCACCTGGGAGATGTCCCGCCCCATCTTGCGTTCGATGACCACCAGCGCGGCGAACAGGCCGAAGATCGACGTGGAGGCGCCGGCGGTGAGCTGGTTCTGCTCGCTGAACAGGTAGGCGGCGACGTTCCCGCCCAGCCCGGCGACCAGGTAGAGCGCCAGGAAACGCAGCGGCCCGAGGCTGGCCTCCAGCGACCGGCCGAGCACCCACAGCGCCCACATGTTCAGCAGCAGGTGGACCACGCCGTAGTGCAGGAACATCGCGGTGACCAGGCGGTACCACTCGCCCTCGGCGATGCCGCCGACCGTGCCGTCCGGGAAGAGCGCGCCGCCGAGCACGGAGCCCCAATCGGTCAGCGGGGTGCTGCCGCCCATCAGGCCACCGAAGCCGGAGCCGCCGACCGCCGCGTCCCCGCCCCGGTCGGAGGCGATGGAGAGCAGCATCATCAGCACGTTGAGCGCGATCAGCGCCTTGGTGACGTAGCCGTGCCGGCCGGCGGCACCGCCACCGAAGGCGGTACGCGCCGGCCGCACGCTACGACGTCCCTCCGCCACGCACTCCGGGCACTGGAACCCGACCGACGCCTCCCGCATGCAGTCCGGGCAGATCGGCCGGTCGCAGCGGGTGCACCGCACGTACGTCTCCCGGCCGGGGTGCCGGTAGCAGACCGGGGTGGTGGGTGGCGGCTCGCTCACCGCGCCCGCCCGCCGTCGCGGATCGCGCGGCCCACCAACCGGTCCCGGCCCTCGGAGCGCTCAGTCATGCCGGCAAAGGTACCTCGCGGACCGTTCAGGCAGCGGTGCGCTCGATCTCGACCCGCTCGATGACGACGTCCTGCAGCGGCCGGTCGTTCGGACCGGTCGGGGTGTTGGCGATCGTGTCGACGACCTTCGCGGACTGCTCGTCGGCCACCTTCCCGAAGATGGTGTGCCGGTTGTTCAGGTGCGGCGTCGGCGAGACGGTGATGAAGAACTGCGAGCCGTTGGTGCCCGGCCCGGCGTTCGCCATCGCCAGCAGGTACGGCTGGTCGAAGCGCAGCTCCGGGTGAAACTCGTCACCGAACTTGTAACCCGGGCCACCGCGGCCGGTGCCGGTCGGGTCGCCCATCTGGATCATGAAGCCACCGATCACCCGGTGCGAGATGGTGCCGTCGTAGTACGGCCCGCTGCCCGGCTGACCCGTACGCGGGTCGGTGTATTCGCGGTTGCCCTCCGCCAGGTCGACGAAGTTCTTGACGGTCTTCGGGGCGTGGTTCTGGAAGAGCTCCAGCCGGATCGGGCCAGCGTTGGTGTGCAAGGTGGCGTAGACAGCCTCGGCCACGGGTACTCCTCACTCGTTGGTCAGTTCCATGCGGATCCTCCCATGTGCCCGATCTGGCAGTGCGGAGGCATCCGAAGGTGGAGGATGACGAAGGAACAACTCCCAGGAGGTGGGACCGTGTTTGGAATCGGGCGGCGTAAGACCCAGGGGCAGCTGGCCAAGGTGGAGCTGAACCAGGGCCTCGGTCACCTGAGGCAGGCCGCGACGTACGCCGCGAAGGGCGCCGGCGCCACCGTCGCCCCGCGGGTCCAGGCGGCTCGGGGCGCCGTCGCGCCGACGGCCGTCATCGTGCGTGACCGCGCGTCCAGCGGCCTCGCGTCCACGGTCGCCGCGCTCGCGCCGCTGGCGCTGGCCGTGCGCAAGGCGCAGGCCGAGGCGGCGGGCAAGGCGGTCACCGGCCGGAAGGCCCTGGCAGCCAAGCAGACCGCGGCCGGCAGGAAGGCCAAGGCGAAGAACATGAAGGCGTCCCGGAAGAAGAGCTCCCGTCGGGGCGGGTCCATGATGACGGGCCTGCTCGCGGCCGGCGCGGTGGCCGGGGTCGCCGCGATGGCGGTGCGGCGGCGCCGGGAGCAGCAGGAATGGGCCGAGTACGACCCGACCCGCAAGCTGGAGCCGATGCGCGACGAGGTGGAGACCATGGAGATCCGTACCCCGGTGACCGACGCGTCGACGACGTCGAGCGGCTCGGGCGTGGCCGGCGGCCCGACCGGCGCCGGTAGCTCGGCGGTGGCCGGCGGCGACAGCGCCTCCACCACCACCCCCGGCAAGCAGCCGACGGTCCACGCGACGGACAAGGTCCCGTCGGTGGCCGAGGGCGCCAAGGACACCTCGGGGCGTCCGGCGGACGACCTGACCGAGGCGCTCGGCAAGGGCGGCGCCAGGACCAACGGCCGCCGCTGACAGCACTGTCGGTCCCGGAAAGCGCCGGCGATGCGGCTTCGGCCGTCCCGCCGGCGCTTCCGCGCCCGACGACTGGAGCTGCGGGGTCAGGCGGCGCCGGGTGCGGCGGGGACTGCGCGGCAGGCTCGGGCCGTCAGAGCCAGCCGTTGCGGCGGAACCAGCGGTAGAGGGCCAGCGAGATCCCGAGCATCAGGGCGAGGACGACGGGATAGCCGTACGTCATCTTCAGCTCCGGCATGACCTCGAAGTTCATCCCGTAGATGCCGGCGATGGCGGTCCAGACGGCGGCGATGGCGGCCCACGCCGCGATCTTGCGCATGTCGTTGTTCTGGTCGACCGTGACCTGGGCCAGCCGCGCCTGGAGGATGGAGTTGAGCAGGTCGTCGTAGGAGTTGACCTGCTCGACGGTGCGGCTCAGGTGGTCCTGCACGTCCCGGAAGTAGCGGCGGATCTCCTTCGGCACGTCGCGGTTCATCTGCGCGGTGAGGGTCAGCAGCGGGCGCTGCAACGGCATCACCGCCCGCTTGAACTCCACCAGCTCCCGCTTCATCTGGTAGATCCGCTGGATCCGGCCGGTGGACTGGCGGTCGAACACGTCGGCCTCCAGCGTGTCGAGGTCGTCCTCCAGCCGGTCGGCGACCTCCAGGTAGATGTCCACCACCCGGTCGGTGACCGCGTACGCCACCGCCCACGGGCCGTGCAGCAGCAGGTCGCGCTTCGTCTCCAGGTCGGCCCGGACGGGTGCGAGTCGGCAGGCGTCCCCGTGCCGGACGCTGATCAGGAAGTTCGGGCCGATGAAGAGCATCACCTGGCCGGTCTCGACGACCTCGGAGTGCTCGGTCAGCTCGGCGTGCTCGCAGTACCGGGCGGTGCGCAGCACCAGGAAGCTGACCTCGCCGAACTGCTCCAGCTTGGGGCGCTGCTGCGCCTTCACCGCGTCCTCGACGGCCAGCTCGTGCAGCCCGTACGTGGCGGCGATGGCGGTCATCTCGGCCAGCTCCGGCTCGTGCAGGCCGAGCCAGACGAAGCCGTGCTCCGCGCGGCGGGCGGCGGCGAGCGCCTCGGCGTACCGCCAGTCGCCGGGCTGCCGGCGGCCGTCGACGTAGAGGGCGCAGTCGACCACCGCGCTGCGCCGCGGGCCGGCCGGCGCGGGGACCTGCTGCGGGGTGTCGGAATTGAGCCGGCGGGTCATCGCCCGCACCGGCGCCACCCAGTCCCGGGGCCTGAGCACCCGTCCGCCGTTCGGCGGGGCCGTCCGCCCCTGCTGCTCCCGGTCCGTCATCCCGCCCCCTCCCACGCGCTGCCGCGGGTGAACAGTACGCCGCCGTCGATGATCACCGCCGGTGACGATCGCCGGGAGGGTGGCGCCGGGCGGGCCGGGTCGTTTCAGGGGGGTGAGGGGACGACCCGGCCCACCCGACGCCCTTGGGGGCGGGGGTTGTGCTGGTCGCGCCGCTCCACGTGCCGCCGGTCGGACCGAGCCGGTCCGGTCGCCGGGCGCGGCGGGGGCCGGCACCGGGCGGTGGGTTCCGCTACACGTGGTGAGTGACGCTCGCAGCATTGTGGGCCGTGGGCCGCCCCGGCGGGAGACCCGGGACGGCCGCGATCGTCCAACTGTCAAAAATCTGACAGAAATTCAGCCCCGTACGGCCGCCATGGCCTCCGCCAGGCGCCGCACGCCCTCGTCGATCCGGTCGGCGGTCACCGCCGAGTACGCCAGCCGCAGGGCGTGCCGCCCACCGTCAACGACGAAGTCGCTGCCCTTGACCACGGCGACCCCGCGCTCGGCGGCGGCCGGCGCGAGCCTGTCGACCTCCACGTCCTCGGGCAGCTCGACCCAGAGGAAGTAGCCGCCGTCCGGCTCCACGAAGCGGGCCTCCGGGATGTGCCGGCGCAGGGACTCGGCCAGCACCCGGGCCCGCTCGCCGAGCGCGGCGCGCACGGTCTCGATGGAGCGCTCGATGTCGCCGGAGACGCAGAACTGGTGCACGATCGCCTCGGAGACCATGCCCGGCGAGATGTAGAGGCTGGTCGCCTTCTTCGCGATGTCGCCGATCAGGTCCGCCGGACCGACCAGGTAGCCGACCCGTACGCCGGGGCAGACCGTCTTGGTGAAGCTGGAGGCGTGCACCACGACGCCGCGGGTGTCCAGCGAGAGCATCGACGGCAGCGCCTCGCCCCGGAACCGGATGTCGGCGTACGGGTCGTCCTCGAAGATCGTGAACTCGTACTCGGCGGCGAGGTCGAGCAGCTCCCGGCGCTTCTCCAGGCTCAGGGTCACGCCCGCCGGGTTCTGGTAGTTCGGGATGACGTGCGCCAGCCGGGGACGCACCCCCGACTCCAGCAGCTTGCGCAGCTCGGCGGTGTCGAGCCCGTCCGGCTGGACGGAGACGCCATGCAGCTCGCCGCCCATCCGCTGGAGGTTGAGCAGCGTCCGGTCGTACGTCGGGCGCTCCACCACCACCGCGTCGCCGGGGCGGACCAGGTGGTCGAAGAGGAAGGCGTCCGCCTGCAACGACCCGTTGGTGATCAGCACCTGGTCGGCGGAGACCCCGTGCTTCTCGGCGATCCACTGCCGCAGCGGAAGGTATCCGACGGAGGTGCCGTAGGCGGTCACCCCGGCGGGATCGGCGTCGAAGGCGCGGACGGCGGCGGCCTTGAGCCCCTCGACATCGACGATGTCCAGCGAGGGAGCGCCACGGGCGAAGGAGATCAGCTGCTCGGCGGTCATGGCTGTTCAGCGTACGGAAGGCGACGGGATGCGCGCGGAAGGCACGGCGATGTCCGCATCCTGAGCCACCGGGACGGGTGACCGGCGTCGGCCGGTCGGCGACAGGTCAGACCGGAAGGCCGAGCGGGTCGTGCTGCGCCTCCCGGGAGAGCCCGTCCACGTGCAGGCCGAGCGCCGCGATCAACTGCCCCCAGTCGAAGTAGGACCGCCAGGCCGCGATGCGACCGCGCCGGACCCGGACGACGTCCACCACGTCCCAGCTCACCAGCCGGCCGGTCGGCGCGACGGTGCCGAACGGGGTGTGCAGCACCCCGGTGTGGGTGCCGGTCAGCCGCTGCTCGACCGCCGCGCCCCCGGCCGTCTGCACGGACCCGATCGGGTCGACCGTCAGGTCCGGGAAGGCCCCGGTCCAGGTGCGCAGCAGGGCGGGCAACTCGATCGGGCGCACCGTGACGCCGGGCATGGAGTAGAAGGCGTCGGCCGCGTAGAGGTCCGGCAGCCGGGCCACGTCCCGCCGCAGGAGCATCGCGTACTGCTGCTCGACCAGCCGATCCGCGCCGCGCATGAGGACCTCCGTCGCGGATCGCGGCCCGTCCGCGCCCGCAGAGGATCCTTACCCGTCGATCGGCCCGCCACACCTCCGCCGAGCGGCGACTCAGGTCGTCTCGACCATCCGGCTGGCCGCCCAGACCCGCATGATGTCCCGAACGGAGATCACCCCGGCCACCTCGCGCCCGTCGAGCACCACGAGGTGCCGGAAGCCGCCCCGGGCCATCGCCGCGGCCGCCTCCTCCACCGTCCACTCCGGCCCGGCGTAGACCACGTCCCAGGTCAGGTGGGCGGCCGTCCGCTCGACGTCGCAGTCCAGGTCGGCGCCGATGGCCCTGAGCACGTCGCGTTCGGTCATGATGCCGACCCCCTCGGAATCCGGGTCGATCACGACCGCCGACCCGACACCGCGGGCCGACATCATCCGGGCCGCCTGGCGGAGCGTGTGCTCCGGGCCGACCACGAGAACCTCGCTGGACATCGCTTCCCGAACCTGCATCACGCATCACCCCTGTGGGACGGTGGCACCCGGTAGGGGACATGGTGCGCCCGAGGGCTGCTCCGGACAAGACCGGGCGTCGCCGGAACACGCCATTGCTCGCTACTGTCGTGGCGTGTCCACCGAGCCTCTGCGCTGCGCCGGCGCGCTGATCGTCGACGACGACGGTCGACTCTTCGTCCAGCGACGGTCGCCCCACCGACGCATCTTTCCCAACTGCTGGGACATCGTCGGCGGCCACCTGGAACCGGGCGAGGACTGGATGGACGCGCTGCGCCGGGAGGTGACCGAGGAGACCGGCTGGACGGTGTCGCACGTGCTCGGCCACGTCGGGGAATACCACTACGTCGCCGACGACGGCCTGGCCCGCATCGAGCGCGACTGGCTGGTCCGGGTCGACGGCGACCTGGCCCGGCCGACGCTCGAGGTGGGCAAGCACACCGAGTTCCGCTGGCTCGCCGCCGACGAGCTGGACCTGCTCGACGAGCACCGCGACGTCAACGACGGCCTCATCCGGCGAATCGCGGACGAAGGTTTCGCCGCCCTGCGTTCGATCGGTCTGTGAACGACACCGTCGAGCTGGCGCCGCACCGGTTCGCCGGCCTGGTCGCCCCGGCGGTCGACCGCGCGTTCGTCGCCGGCATCCTCGCCGGCCGCGACGGCGGCGGCGCCGAGCTGAGCCAGCGGTACGGCGGGCCGGCCGCCACCGGCTTCCTGCTGGAGTTCCGCACCCGCCTCGCGGCGCCGGGCGGGACGGTCGACGAGGCCGGCTTCGCGGCGGTCACCCGCTACCGGGACCCGGTCGACTGCCGGAAGGCCCTGGACAAGCAGGTGGCGTACGGGATGATCCACCGCAGCCCCGACGGCGGGCTCTCCGCCACCGAGCGCGGGCTGGCCTTCCTCGCCGAGATCTGGCAGGTGCACGCGGAGGTCACCGAGGAACTCTGGGCGGGGCACGAGGACCGGGTGCTGCGGCTGGTGGAGGCGTTCGGCCGGGTGCTCACGTGCGCGCTGGTGCTGGCCGACGAGGAGGGCGCCGAGGCGGGTGCGGCGTTCGCCGCGACGGCGCCGCCGTACGAGCCGGACGGCACCCCGCCCGGCGTGCTGCTGCTGAACCGGCTCGGCACGATGCGCTACCACCGGGCCGACGCGCACGCCGCCGCGTGGACCGCCGCCGGGCACAGCGCGGCGAGCGCCGCCGCCCTGCCGCCCGGCCCGGAGCAGCTCGCCATCGAGCTGGAGACCGACCGGCGGGCCGCCGCGCCGTACGCCGTGCTGACCGCCGAGGAGCGGCTCGGGGTGCTGGCGGACCTGGCGGCGCTGCCCGGCTGACCCGGTTGGCCGCAGCGGCACCGCCGCGCGGGGCTATCCTCCAGCGGTGACCGGGAGTCGTACGAGGGAGGACGCCTCAATGATCGGGATGGTGCTCGCAGCCGGGGCGGGGCGTCGGCTGCGCCCGTACACCGACACCCTGCCCAAGGCGCTGGTGCCGGTGGACGGCGACACCACCATCCTGGACATCTCGCTGCGCAACCTGGCCGAGGTGGGGCTCACCGACATCGTGATCGTGGTCGGCTACGCCGCCGACGCGGTCGTCTCCCGCCAGGCGGAGCTGGAGAAGAAGTACGGCGTCACGCTCACCCTGGTGCACAACGACAAGGCCGAGGAGTGGAACAACGCCTACTCGCTCTGGCTGGCCCGGGAGCACTTCGCCCGGGGCGTGCTGCTGGTCAACGGCGACACCGTGCACCCGGTGAGCGTGGAGAAGACCCTGCTGGCCGAGCGCGGCCCCGGCATCCTGCTCGCCGTCGACACCATCAAGCCGCTGGCCGAGGAGGAGATGAAGACCACCTTCGACGCCGCCGGCCAGCTCACCCGGATCACCAAGCTGATGGACCCGGGCGACGCGTACGGGGAGTACATCGGCGCGACGCTGATCGAGCCGCAGGTGGCCGACGCCCTCGCCGACGCGCTGGAGGCGACGTGGCGGCGCGACCCGAACCTCTACTACGAGGACGGCTACCAGGAGTTCGCCGACCGGGGCGGGGAGGTGCGGGCGGCGCCGATCGGCGACGTCTCCTGGGTCGAGGTCGACAACCACGCCGACCTGGCCCGGGCGCGGGAGATCGCGTGCCGCTACTAGCCCGTACGGTCAACACCCCGCTCGTGATCGAGGTCCGGCGGGGCGCGGTGGCCGACCTCGGGCCGCTGCTGGCCGACCGGCGGATCTCGGCCGGCGGGGACGTGGCCGTGGTGGTCGGCCCCGGGCAGGGTGAACGGATCGTCGAGCTGTGCCGGCCGTCGCTCGGCGCGGCCGACGTCTTCACGGTCGTCGGCGGCACCATCGACGCGGCGAACGACCTCGGTGACCGGCTGCGCCGCCGCCACTACGACGCCGTGGTGGGGATCGGCGGCGGCAAGACCATCGACACCGCCAAGTACGCGGCCACCCGCTACGGGATCCCGATGGTGACGGTGGCGACCAGCCTGGCGAACGACGGCATCGCCTCCCCGACCGCCTCGCTCGACCACGAGGGCGGCAAGGGCTCCTACGGGGTGCACATCCCGATCGGCGTCATCGTCGACCTCGACTTCGTGGAGAACGGCCCGGACCGGCAGACCCAGGCCGGCATCGGCGACGCGGTGAGCAACCTGAACGCCTGCGCCGACTGGGAACTGGCCCACGAGGTACGCGGCGAGCCCATCGACGGGCTCGCGGTGACCCTGGCCAGGACGGGCGCCGAGGCGCTGCTCAACCACCCCGGCAAGATCACCGACGACGCCTTCCTCACCACGCTGGCCGAGGCGCTGATCATGGGTGGCATCGCCAGCTCGGTGTGCGGGTCGACGCGCCCCGCCAGCGGCGGCGACCACGAGATCTCGCACGCGATCGACCGGCTCCACCCCGGCACCGCCGCCCACGGGGAGCAGGTGGGGCTCGGTGCCCTCTTCTGCACGTTCCTGCGCGGCGACACCGACCGGTTCGGCCGGCTCGCCCGCTGCCTGCACCGGCACGGTCTCGCCACCACCCCGGCCGACCTGGGCCTGACCGACGAGCAGTTCGTCGATGCCGTGCAGTTCGCGCCCCGGACCCGGCCGGACCGCTACACGATCCTCGAACACCTGGCGATGTCGCCTACCGAGACGCGGGAGCGGCTGGCAGACTACGCCGGTGCAATCCGCGACCACCTTGGCTGAGCCCCGTCCCACCGTCGCCGACTTCCACCGGGTGAACCGGGGCGGCGGCCTGTTCAGCGAATCGATCAGCCAGTGGCTGGGCGCGGTCTTCGCGCTCGTCGCCCAGCGCCTCGGGCTGCGCCCGACCGCGCTGACCATCGCGAACCTGGTGCTCGGCCTGGCCACCTCGGTCACCGTGGTCGCGCTCGCCGGCCGGGTCGCCGCCGGCGACGTGCCGGCCTGGGCGGTGGGCCTGCTCGCCCTGGTCGGCTGGCAGGTCGCGTACTCCCTGGACTGCGCCGACGGCCAGCTCGCCCGGGTGACCGGGCAGGGCAGCCCGGCCGGCGCCCGCGTCGACGTGCTCGCCGATGTCGCCGCCCAGATCGCCCTGGTGGCAGCCCTGGCGGCGACGGCCGTGGCGCAGAAGCCGTCGACGCCGAGCTGGCTGGTCGCGGTGTTCGCCGGCACCTGGATGGTCAACCTGGTCACGTCGGTGATGCAGGCCGGCCCGAACGCCGCCAGCATGGTCACCTCGACCTCGCTGCCCGTACGCCTCGTGAAGCTGGTCCGCGACTACGGCGCGGTGATCTTCGCCGCCGGCCTGGTGCTGGCCTTCGCCCCCGCCCTGATCCTCTGGGTGATGGTCGCGTTCACGATCGTCAACGGCGGCTTCCTCCTCGCCAGCATCGCCTTCTCGGCCCGCGCCTCGCTGCGCTGAGCCCTCGGCGCGGCCCGCGGCCCGTCGACAGCCCGGCTGCGGACTCCTGCCGCCGACCTTCCAGTTGCCGGCCTCCTGACTGCCGACTGCCGACCGCCCTCAGCAGCGTGACCCTCGGTGACCGAGATGGGCGTGTCCCGGGCCGTCCCCGACCACCCGCCCCGACCCCTTTGCTCTGCAGCCATCCGCGCACCAGCTACCGAGGGTGGCTGGTGCGTCGGCGGCTGCAGAGCAAAGGGGCGGGAGGGGCACCCCGAGGGCTGGGGCGCGTGACGACGGAACCGCTGGTCAGCGGCCATCCGGGCGGGAAGGGCGGATCGTCGCGCCGGGTGCCGGACGGCATTGACTACCGTGCGTGAGATATACGTGCTCCGCGCACCTCGTCACGCTGAGTGTCTACGACGGCGTCCGCTCAGCGGCCGACCGGAGTCCCGGCACGCATCACGCCGGCGTAGATGTCAACGAGCTGCCTGGTGACGACGTCGGGGTGGAAGGTCCGCTCGTAGCGCAGCCGGGCGGCCGGCGCGATCGCCGCGGCCCCGGCGGCGGCCACCGGCAGCGCGGCGGCCAGGGCGGCCGCCTCCGGGGGCACCACCCAGCCCGCCTCGCCCGCCACGATCCCGCCGGGCACGGCGGAAACCGGGGGCACGGCGGAAACCGGGGGCACGGCGGAAACCGGGGGCACGGCGGGCGCCGAGGTCCCGTCGCCCCCGGCCACGGCGCTGGCGACGGCGGCCGGGCCGGTGCCGGCCGGCTCGCGGGGCGCGTCGGCGCCGACGAGGTACGGGATGCCGCCGAGGGCGGTGCCGAGCACCGGGCGACCGGCGGCGAGCGCCTCGATGATCACGGTGGGCAGCACGTCGTGCCAGGTGGAGGTGGCGAGCACGACCGCGCTCGCCTCCAGCGCGGCGCGCACCCCGGCCCGGTCCAGCGGGCCGAGGTAGGTCACGTCCGACCGCTGCGCGGCCGCCGCCTCGACCAGCGGGCGCAGCTCACCGTCGCCGGCGATGCGCAGCGGGCCGAGCGCGCCGTCCGGGTGCCGCCGCCAGGCGTCCAGCAGCAGGTCCAGGCCCTTCTCCGGGGAGAGCCGCCCGAGGAAGAGGAACCCCTGGCCCGGCGCGGTGGGGCGGCCCGGGTCGGGGATCGCGTTCGGCTTGACCACGATCCGCTCGGCCGGGATGCCGTAGTCGCGCAGGTGGTCGGCGACCGCCGAGGTGAGCGCGACGAACCGGTCCACCGAGCGCCAGGTGCCCCGGTGCACGGCCAGCGTGGTCGCCATCAGGGCGCTCTGCGCCCGGGATCCCCGGTAGCAGCGGTGCACGATCGCCGGCACCCCCAGGGCCCGGCCCCGGCAGTCCTGACAGATCACCCCGTCCCGGAAGTAGAGCCCCGAGGAGCAGACCTGACGGTAGTTGTGCACCGTCTGCACCACCGGCACGCCGTGCCGGTGCGCGGTCCGCACGATCCAGGGCGAGATCAGGGGGTACGGGTTGTGCAGGTGCAGCACGTCCGGCCGGTGCTCGGCGATGAGCCGGCTCAGCTCCTCCTGCGCGCGGGGCGCCCAGATCGGCGAGATCGGCAGCAGCGCCTTGGCCGTCTTCGACATCGACGGGATCTCGTCCGAGCTGCGGATGAACGGCAGCACCTCCACCCCGGCCGCGGTGAGCTGGGCGATCTCCGCGTCGACGATCGTGTTCTCACCGGAGGGCTGGGCCTGCCGGTACCGGTTGTGCGCCACCACGATTCTCACGCAGCTTGCCTTTCGTTCACGACTGCGGGACTCGCAAGCTCATTCCTCGCGCTCACGGGAAAGAAGGCTACCGTTGGTTGGTGCCCGAACTACCGGAGGTTGAGGCGCTCGCGGGATACCTGCGCGAGCGCGCGGTCCGGCGGCGCGTCGATCGGTTGGAGGTCGCCGCGATCAGCGCCCTGAAGACGTACGACCCGGCGCCGACCGCCGCCGCGGGGCGGACGGTGACGGACGCCCGGCGGCACGGCAAGTTCCTCGACGTGGTGCTCGACGGCGACCTGCACGTGGTGGTCCACCTGGCCCGGGCGGGCTGGCTGCACTACCGGGAGGCGTTCGCCTCCGCCGCCCCGCTGCGCCCCGGCAAGGGTCCGGTCGCGCTGCGGGTACGCCTCGACGACGGCTCCGGCTTCGACCTGACCGAGGCCGGCACCCAGAAGAGCCTCGCCGTCTACCTGGTCACCGACCCTCAGGCGGTGCCCGGGGTGGCCCGGCTGGGCCCGGACGCGCTCGCCGCCGACCTGGCCACCTTCGCCGAGCGGATGCGCAGCCGCAAGGGCCAGGTCAAGGGGGTGCTCACCGACCAGACCGTGCTCTCCGGCGTCGGCAACGCGTACTCCGACGAGATCCTGCACGCGGCGAGGCTGTCCCCGTTCGCGCTGACCCACCGGCTGACCGACGACCAGCTGGCCACCCTGCACGCGGCCACGCGGGAGGTGCTCGGCGACGCGGTGCGCCGGTCGGTCGGGCAGAGGGCGGCCGAGCTGAAGGGCGAGAAGCGCTCGGGGCTGAAGGTGCACGCCCGCACGGGGCATCCCTGCCCGGTCTGCGGGGACACCGTCCGCGAGGTCTCGTTCGCCGATTCGAGCCTCCAGTACTGCCCGACGTGCCAGACCGGCGGGAAGCCGCTCGCTGACCGAAGGTTGTCGCGGCTAGTACGGTGAGTGACGACACTGCCGACTACGGAACGGAATCGGCCATCCCGCGCCGAAGGTCTGAGTTGCGGCTCTACCGGGCCCGTCATCCATCGGTATAGTGGCTCGGTCCCCGGCTTCTGAAATGGCGCGGAGCCGGCCAGACGCCCGGCGGCACCACACCGGCGCGTTGTCCCTCGGGTCAGCGTACGGCTCGGCGACCGCGTGGGAGACTGGGACGGTGGGCGACCGGGCCCTCACGGCGAGTGAGCGGCACGTGTCATGCGGGAGGACATGGGTGAGGTGACGACAAGCCTCCAGCGCCCGGTAACCAACGAAGGCCGGAGCAAACTCGTGCGGCACGTCGACAGCTTCGAGATCCAGCCGCCGGCACCGCCGTCCCACAACGGCGTACCCCGGTCCGCGTGGGCTCGGGCCCGCCGTCGCGTGTCCCGCTGGCACCGTCCCTACATCACCCTCCTGCTGCTGCTCGACTTCGCCGCCGCCGCGGTCGCCAGCCTGATCGCCATCGAGACGTTCGACCAGTCGCGGGCGGGCTTCTACAACGCCGAAGAGGACCCGACGTGGTTCCACACGGTGGCG
This sequence comes from Micromonospora sp. URMC 107, assembly GCF_051386315.1. Lineage (NCBI taxonomy): Bacteria > Bacillati > Actinomycetota > Actinomycetes > Micromonosporales > Micromonosporaceae > Micromonospora > Micromonospora sp. URMC 107. The sequence goes on along the minus strand of NZ_JBPQTK010000019.1, from coordinate 30,629 downwards.
TTCGTGCTCCTGCCCCTAGGCTGGATCGTCAGTCTCTGGGCCAACCGGGCGTACGACCGGCGCTATCTCGGCCTCGGTCCGGACGAGTACAAGCGCGTGATGCGGGCCGGCGTCGCCGTCGCCGCGACGGTGTCCTTCCTCGCCTTCGCCACCAAGACCGACCTGTCCCGGTACACGGTCGGCACCGCCCTGCTCGCGGCGCTGCTGCTGATCCTGCTGAACCGGATCCTCTGCCGCTTCGTGCTGCACGTGGTCCGGCGCAACATCGGCCAGGCCGGCCACCGGATGGTGCTGATCGGCACCCTGCCGGAGTGCCTGGAGGTCTACACCGCGGTCACCCGCAACCCGGCCGCCGGGCTGATGCCGGTCGCCATCCACATCACCGACGGCTACGCGGCGGCCAAGGGCATCGAGACCCCGGTCCCGGTGTACGCGGGCCGCGACGTCCTCGCCCTGGTGCGCGAGGTCGGCGGCGACACGATCGCGGTCTGCGGCTCGGCGAGCGCCGAGCCGGGCGAGTTGCGCCGGCTTGCCTGGCAGCTGGAGGGCTCCGGCGTCGACCTGGTCGTCGCCCCGCAGCTGACCGACATCGCCGGCCCCCGGGTGCACATCCGGCCGATCGAGGGCCTGCCGCTGCTGCACGTCGAGGAGCCGACCCTCTCCGGGCCGGCGCTGCTGGCCAAGAACCTGATGGACCGGGTGGCCGCCGGGCTCGGCCTGCTGCTGCTGACCCCGGTATTCCTGGCCATCGCGATCGCGATCCGGCTCTCCGACCCCGGCCCGGTCTTCTTCCGCCAGCCCCGGGTCGGCCACGAGGGGCGCACCTTCCGGGTCTGGAAGTTCCGCACCATGTACGTGGACGCGGAGGACCGGCTGGCGAGCCTGGTCGATCGGAACGAGACCGACGGCATGCTGTTCAAGATGAAGCAGGATCCCCGGGTCTTCCCGGTGGGCCGCTTCCTGCGGGCCTCCTCGCTTGACGAGCTGCCGCAGTTGATCAACGTGTTGAAGGGCGAGATGTCGCTGGTCGGGCCGCGCCCGCTGCCCGCCGACGACGGCGACTTCCTCGGCGACGTCCGCCGTCGGCTGCTGGTCCGGCCGGGCATGACCGGGCTGTGGCAGGTCTCTGGCCGCTCCGACCTCTCCTGGGACGAGGCGGTCCGGCTCGACCTCTACTACGTCGACAACTGGTCGCTGGCGTACGACCTGAGCATCCTGTGGCGCACCGTCGGGGTGGTGCTCGCTCGCAAGGGCGCGTACTGACCCTTGGCGTGCGGGCCGGCAGGGGCCAGGATCGCTGCGTGGGTGGCAACCTCTCCGGCGTCCTCGGCGTCGTCTCGCTTGTCGCCGCGCTGGGCGCGGCCCTGTTCGCGGTGGTCCGGCTGCGCGGGCGGCGGGGCATCGCCACGGCCACCCAGCGGGCCACGTACGAGGTGCTGCACACCGCCGGGCTGGCCGCCGAGCCGCTGCGCGCGGGCCTGACCGCCGCGAACGCGGCGAAGGCCGTACGCCATCTGCGGGCGCTGGTGGGGGCGGCCGGGCTGGCGCTGACGGACCGGGAGAGCCTGCTCGCCCTGGACGGCCGGGGCGGGCACCACGACGCGCAACTGGTCGCGGCGGCCCGGCGGGCGGTGGCGACGGGCCGCTCGACCGTCCTCGGCGAGCCGGAGCTGCACTGCGACCGGGTGGACTGCCCGGTGCGCGGCGCGGTCGTCGCCCCGCTGACCGGCGCGGACGGGCGCAGGCTCGGGGCGCTGGTCGCGGTCGCCGACGGCCAGCCCGAGCCGGGCCTGGTGCAGGCCACCCTGGAGACGGCGCACTGGGCCGGCAACCAGCTCGCCCTGGCCGAGCTGGACTCCTCGCGGGAGCGGCTGGCCCGCGCCGAGGTACGCGCACTGCGCGCGCAGATCAGCCCGCACTTCATCTACAACGCGCTGACCGCGATCGGCTCGTTCGTCCGCACCGACCCGGACCGGGCCCGGGAGCTGATCCTGGAGTTCGCCGAGTTCACCCGGTACTCGTTCCGGGCGCACGGCGAGTTCACCACGCTGGCCGAGGAGCTGCGCTCGATCGACCGCTACCTGACCATCGAGCGGGCCCGGTTCGGCGACCGGCTCCAGGTGCGCCTCCAGATCGCCCCCGAGGTGCTGCCCGTGACGCTGCCCTTCCTCTGCCTCCAACCGCTGGTGGAGAACGCCGTCCGGCACGGGTTGTCCCGCAAGCCGGGCACGGGCATGGTGAGCATCGAGGCCCGGGACGCGGGCACCGAGTGTCACATCACCGTGGAGGACGACGGAGTGGGGATGGATCCGACCACGCTGACCGCCGGCATCGCCGAGCTGGCCGGCGCCGCTGGAGACCCGGGCGACGCCGCGCTGGCTGGCGTCGGAGACGACCCGGGCCAGCACGTCGGGCTCTCCAACGTCGACGAGCGGCTCCGGTCGGTCTTCGGCGACGGCTTCGGCCTCGTCGTCGAGACGGGCCTCGGCTCGGGTACGAGGGTCAGCATGCGGGTGCCGAAGTTCCACCCCGGCGTACGGGCCGGCTCGTGAGCGCGCGGAGTGAGCCGGGTCTGCGAGCCCCGCAGCCGCGAACCGGGGTGCTGCCGTGACCGACGGGGTGAGCGCGGCCGGGTTCCTGCGGGTGCTGGCGGTCGACGACGAGCCGCCGGCGCTGGACGAGTTGGCGTACCACCTGCGGGCCGATCCCCGGGTGGCCCGGCTGCACACGGCGGGCGACGCCACCGAGGCGCTGCGGGTGCTCCGCGACGGCGACGTGGACGTGGTCTTCCTCGACATCCGGATGCCCGGACTGGACGGCATGGAGCTGGCCCGGGTGCTGCGCCGCTTCGCCCGGCCGCCGGCGATCGTCTTCGTCACCGCGTACGACGACGGGGCGGTGGACGCGTTCGACCTGGGCGCGACCGACTACGTCCGCAAGCCGGTACGCGCCGAGCGGCTCGCCGAGTCGCTGCGCCGGGTGATCGGCGCGCGGGTGGTGCCGTCGCACCCGGCGGCGCTGGCCCGGGCGGAGGAGGATCCGACCATCCCCATCGAGCTGGCCGGCACCACCCGGATGCTGCCCCGCTCGGCGGTGCGGTGGGTGGAGGCGCAGGGCGACTACGCCCGGCTGCACACCGCCGACGGCTCGCACCTGGTCCGGGTGTCCCTGGCGACCCTCGCGGAACGCTGGGCGGATGCCGGGTTCGTCAGGATCCACCGGTCGTACCTGGTGCAGCTCAAGCTGATCACCGAGCTGCGGCTGGTCAACTCCGGCTACGTGGTGGTGATCGACTCGGCGGAGCTGCCGGTGAGCCGTCGGCACACCCGCGAGCTGAAGGACAGGCTGGTCCGCGCGGCGAAGCAGGACTGGAACCGCTGACCCGACCCGGGCCTGGCTGCGGTGCGGGCCTCGCCCAGTTTTTCCCGCGGGGGTGGGAATACGCGCGCCTCGTCGTACGCTGTACGGTACTCCGTACGACAAATGGAGGCCGCCTTGTTCGACGCCGCGACCGAATTCGACCGCCAGCTCGACCGGCTGGTGGGGCTGGGCTACCCGGCCCTGGCCGAGCTGACCGAGGACGCCTTCCGTGACCTGGTCGCGCCGCTGCGCGCGGCGGCCGTCGCCGGGGCGGCCGACCTGCCCGCCCCGACCGAGGGACGGGCGCCCTTCCTGCTGGTGATCACCCGCGACCTGGTGCCCGTGGAGGAGCGCGTCGCGCTGGCCACGCTGGCCGGCAAGCGGAAGCCGGGGATCGTCGACCGGCACTACGCGGAGGGCGACCTGCCGAAGTTCGACCCGATCAAGGAGCTGGAGGTGCCGGCCGGGCCGGCGTACCTGCTCTTCGACGTCGACCGGGGCGAGGAGACGCTGAACCTGGCGCCCGCCGCCGCCATGGAGGTGATCACCGGCCAGGACCGGCTGCCGCTCACCATCGACGAGGGCCTCGCCTTCGTCACCCTGTACCCGGAGGCGCTGGCGAAGAACAAGTGCTTCTCGCTGGTCGGCTCCCGCTGCGGCGACAAGCGGGTGCCGGCGATCTGGATCAGCCAGGGCGCGCCGAAGCTCGGCTGGTGCTGGTACGGCAACCCGCACACCTGGCTCGGTTCCGCCTCGGCCCGCCCGGAGCGCGTCGGGCTGGAGTGACGTCGAGGGGCGGCCGGAACGCGAGTCCCGGCCGCCCCGCCGCGACGCCTCGCCGCCTGTCACCGAGGCAGCGGCAGCCGGCTCCACGTCTCGCCGTCGGCGCTCACCTGGACGTGCGCCGTCTCGGGCAGGTTCATGACGTCACGCCCGCCGAGCCAGACCAGACCCCGCGCCACTCCGACGGTCCCCTCGGTGCCGGACCGCTCGCTCCGGACGAAGTGGCGCCCGCCGTCCCGGCTCACCCAGACGTACGCGGTGGCGCCGCCCACGAAGGGTTCGCCGACCAGGAGGGCCCCGTCCCGTCCGATCGTGAACGACCTCAGCGTGGAACTGGCGGGAAGATCGGTGCCGACGTCGACCCAGGACCTGCCGGCGTCCGTCGTGTGCAGCAGCCGGGACAGGCCGGACGGCGGATCCTTCTCGCCCGTCGGATGGGGCTCGGTCAACAGGTACGCCTCCTGCCCGCTGACCGCCGCGAGCGCCACGGCCGTGACGCCCGCCGGCACCTGCGAGGTACGCCAGGTGGCACCCCGGTCGACGCTGCGCGCGACGCTGGGGGCACCTCCGAACTCGGGGGACGCCTGCACGAACCAGAGCGCGCCGTCGTCGCTCCGGTCCAGGCTGACCCGCGCGTGGGTCGCCGGCAGACCCGCCAGCCGATAGACCTTGCCGGTGCCGGGCTCGACCGCTAGCGGCCGCTTTATCGCACCGCATCCGTCCTGGCAAATCACCGGCCGCGCCCGCCCCGGGAACGCCGGCACGTCGGTCACCGCGGACTCGGCGTCGCGCCAGGTTCGGCCGCCGTCCGTCGAGAGGATCGCCCGGCCGTCGACGCTGACCAGGTACGTCCGCTCGTCCAGCACGCTGTACCGGACGTCGGACACGCCGAACCCCTCCGCGTCGGGGGTGGTGGTGCAGGGGCCGTCGTACTCGGCCGTCCGCCACTGCGACCAACTCCGGCCGGCGTCCTCGGTAGCCGTGAAGCTGACCCGGCAGGGGTCGGCCTCCCCGACGCCGACCGCGACGCGGTCGGTGAGCAGGACCAGCCTGCTCACCACGTGCCCGGTCGGCGGGTCGGACGGATCCGGGCCCGCCCAGTCCACCCCGCCCGGTTCGTCGGCGAACGGGACGAGGAACGACCCGGCCAGCGCGACCACCACGGCCAGCCCGGCCCCGACCGCCCGCCGGCGCCGCCGGAGCCGGGCCGCCAGGCGGAGGTCGCCGAGCGGCGGCTGACGGACGGCCTCGGCGACGGTCTCGACACTGAACCCGGCGAACTCACGATCGGACATCGGCCCTCCCGGACTGCGTGCTGTCGGTGGCGTCGGAGTCGGTGAGCAGCGCCGCCAGCGCCTGCCGGCCGCGCGACAGCCGGGACTTCACCGTGCCGGCGGAGACGCCGAGCGTCGCCGCCACCTCGTCCACCGGCAGGTCGACCAGGTAGTGCAGGGCGAGCGCGTGCCGCTGCCCGTCCGGCAGCCCGCGCAGCGCGGCCAGCAGCGCGAGGTGCTCCGGCGCACGGTCGGCGACGACCGGCGGCGGGCCGATCCGGCGCAGCAGCCCGTCGAGGACCCGTCGCCGACGGTGCCGGCTGCGGGCCACGTTGACCGCGACCCGCCGCAACCACGCCTCCGGGTTCTCCAGTTGGGCGAAGCGCCGGGGCGCGGCCAGCGCCCTGGTGAACGCCTCCTGGACCGCCTCCTGCGCCTCGCTCAGGTCGCCGGTCACCGCGTAGAGCTGGACCACCAGCCGGCGGAAACAACCGGCGTAGACCTCCGAGATCGGATCACCGTCGGACACCGTCACCTCCCTTCTCCACCTCTCCCACTCGCCGGCGGGGCAGAAGGTTCCGGCGACGGCGGTTTCCACGGAGTTATCCACAGGGGCGAGGCGTTCTCCACAGGTTGTCCACAACCCGGTGTGGACGGCTCGCCCCGAGCCGGCCGGCGGCGGGCGCGACGCCCACGGGAGCCCTTGACAATCGCGACGATCGGGCGAGACTGCCGGGGTGGCCGCTGCCGACGATCCCGTCCCGGCGCCCCGGACTCCCCGGCCCGGGGGGTCGGAGCAGACCCCGGTCGTTCAGCCCAGGGCGCGGATCGTGCTGGCCGAGGTGTCCCGCCGGGAGGACCGGGCCGAGCGCACCCGCGCCGAGCTGGCCCAGCAGACCCGGGTCGGCGACGCGCTCGTCCGGGGGCTGGTCCGCGCCCAGTTCGCGCTGGCCCTGCGACTCTCCCTGGTGGTGGCGATCGGGCTCGGCGGGCTGCCGTGGCTCTTCGCCGTCGCGCCCGCCGTCGGCCGGGTCACGGTGCTCGGCGTGAACCTGCCCTGGCTGCTGCTCGGGGTGGTGTCGTTCCCGTTCCTGATCGCCGTCGGCTGGGCGTACGTGCGGCTGGCCGAACGCAACGAGCAGGACTTCACCGACCTGGTCCAACGGCCGGAGCGCTGAGGTGGGCAACGGCTTCGTCGTCCCGGCGATCGTGGCGGTCACCCTGGTCACCGTCGGCATCGGCTTCTACGGGCTGCGGCTGGCGCGTACCACCTCCGACTTCCTGGTCGCCTCGCGGGCGATCAGCCCGACCTGGAACGCCGCCGCGATCGGCGGGGAGTACCTGTCGGCGGCGAGCTTCCTGGGGGTCGCCGGGCTGATCCTCAAGTACGGCGTCGACGTGCTCTGGTACCCCGTCGGCTTCGCCGCCGGCTACCTGGCCCTGCTGCTGTTCGTGGCCGCGCCGCTGCGCCGCTCCGGCGCGTTCACCCTGCCGGACTTCTGCGAGCTGCGGCTCGGGTCGCGTCGGCTGCGCACCCTGGCCACCGTCTTCGTGATCTTCATCGGCTGGCTCTACCTCGTGCCGCAGCTCCAGGGGGCGGGGCTGACGCTGGCCACGGTGACCGGCTCGCCGTACCCGTTGGGGGCCCTGCTGGTGGCCGTGGTGGTCACCGCGAACGTCGCGCTCGGCGGCATGCGCGCGATCACCTTCGTCCAGGCCTTCCAGTACTGGCTGAAGCTGACCGCGCTCGCCGTACCGGCGGTCTTCCTGGCGTTGCAGTGGCAGGCCGACGCCCGGCCGGCGGTGACCCCGCCCGACGGGCCGACGTTCCGGACCGCGACCACCGTCGTGGTCGAGCACCGCGCGACCCTCACCCTCCCCGACGGCCGGATCGTCGAGGTACGCCCGGGCGACGAGCTCTCCTTCGCCGCCGGCGACCCGGTGCCGGAGGTGTCCGGGGTGGCCACAGACGCGGCCGACTGGCTGCTGCCCAGCGCCGCCGGGGACGACGACCGGGGCCTGTTCGCCACCTACTCGCTGATCCTGGCGACGTTCCTCGGCACCATGGGGCTGCCGCACGTGCTGGTCCGCTTCTACACCAACCCCGACGGCGCCGCCGCCCGCCGCACCACGCTGGTGGTGCTCGCCCTGGTCGGGGCGTTCTACCTGCTGCCCACCATCTACGGGGTGCTCGGCCGGATCTACACCCCGCAGCTGCTGGTGACCGGGCAGACCGACGCGGTGGTGGTGCTGCTGCCCGGCGCCGCGCTCGGCGACGGCACCACCGGCCGGCTGCTCGCCGCGCTGGTCGCGGCCGGCGCGTTCGCCGCCTTCCTCTCCACCTCGTCGGGGCTGCTCACCAGCGTCGCGGGGGTGATCTCCACGGACGTGCTGGGGCGCGGCTCGGTACGCGGCTTCCGGCTCGCCACGGTGATCGCCGGGGCCGTGCCGGCGGTGCTCGCGCTCAACCTCGCCGGCCTGGACGTGTCGCAGGTGGTCGGGCTGGCCTTCGCGGTCGCCGCGTCCAGCTTCTGCCCCCTGCTGGTGCTCGGCATCTGGTGGCGGGGCCTGACCGACCTCGGCGCCGCCGCCGGGATCCTCGTCGGCGGCGGCGCCGCGGTCGGGGCCGTCCTGATCACGGTGCTCGGCCCACCGCTGTCCGGCTGGCCGGCCACGCTCACCGCGCAGCCGGCCGCCTGGACGGTGCCGCTCGCCTTCACCGTGATGGTGGCGGTCTCGGTGGCGACCCGCCGCCGGGCACCGGCCGACGTCGGGGCCACCATGCTCCGCCTGCACGCCCCGGAGGCGCTGCGGCTGTAGTACGCCTCGGGGATGACCGGGGATCATCCTGCGGCCGGACCGACCGCCGGCCAACGCCGGATACGGTCGACGCATGACTGCTGAGCACCCGGCCCTCTCCCTGCGTGGCCTGGCGAAACACTTCGACGGCAAGGTCGCGGTGTCCGGTGTCGACCTGGACGTCCCGGCGGGCTCCTTCTACGGCCTGCTCGGCCCGAACGGCGCGGGGAAGACCACCACCCTGTCGATGGCGGTGGGCCTGCTCCGGCCGGACGCCGGCGGGGCCCGGGTGCTCGGTCACGACGTCTGGGCCGATCCGGTGGGCGCGAAGCAGCTGCTCGGCGTGATGCCCGACGGCGTACGGCTCTTCGACCGGCTCAGCGGCGCGGAGCTGCTCGCGTACCACGGCCTGCTGCGGGGGATGGACCCGGCGGTGGTCGACCAGCGCGCGGCGGAGCTGCTGGACGTGCTCGCGCTCGGCGACGCCGGCCGGACCCTGGTGGTCGACTACTCGGCGGGCATGAAGAAGAAGATCGGCCTGGCCTGCGCGTTGCTGCACGGGCCCCGGCTGCTGGTCCTGGACGAGCCCTTCGAGGCGGTCGACCCGGTCTCGGCCGCGCTGATCCGGGACATCCTGCACCGGTACGTGACGGGGGGCGGCACCGTCGTCTTCTCCAGCCACGTCATGGAGGTCGTCGAGCGGCTCTGCTCGCACGTGGCGATCATGGCGGCGGGCACCATCAAGCGGGTCGGCCCCATCGCCGAGGTGCGCGGCGGCCGCTCGCTGGAGCAGGTCTTCGTCGAGGTGGTCGGCGGCCGTACGGCGACCGGCGAGGAGTTGGCGTGGCTGTCGCGGTGAGCGGACCGACCGTCTCCACCCAACCCGCCCGGCGGGTCTCCGCCCGGCACTTCGTGCGGCTCAAGCTGCGGGTGATGGGCAACAACTTCCGGGGCCAGGGCTGGCGGGTCGCCCTCTTCGTGGGCGGCGCGGTGGCCGGGCTCTGGTTCGCCGGCACCGGCTTCTTCCTCTTCGCCGCGCCCGGCCTGGCCGACGAGGGCCGCTACGCGCTGATGGTCGCCGCCTTCGGTGGCGGCCTGACGGTGCTCGGCTGGCTGCTGCTGCCGCTGGTCTTCTTCGGGGTGGACGAGACGCTGGACCCGGCCCGGTTCGCGCTGCTGCCGCTGCCTCGCCGCACCCTCGTCACCGGGCTGTTCGCCGCCGCCCTCGTCAGCGTCCCCACGATCGCGGTGCTGCTGGCCCTGTGCGGGCTGGTGGTCACCGCCGGGGCGTTGGGTGGCTGGTCGGCCGCCGCGGTCGCCGTCGTCGGGGTGGTCGCCGGGCTGCTGCTCTGCGTCGCGGCGGCCCGGGCGGTGACCAGCGCCTTCGCCACCGCGCTGCGCTCCCGCCGGGTCCGCGACCTGGCCGCCGTGCTGCTCGCCGTGCTCGCCGCGCTGCTCGGTCCGTTGCAGCTCCTGGGCGTCGCCGCTCTCTCCGACGCCGACTGGGACCGGCTCGACGGGGTGGCCGAGGTGGTCGGCTGGACCCCGTTCGGCGCCCCCTGGACGGCCGGCATCGACGTGGCCGAGGGCCGCCTCTGGGCCGCGCCGGTGAAGCTGCTGATCACGGCGGCGACGATCGTCGCGTTGCTCGCCTGGTGGTCCCGTTCGCTCGAGTCCGCGATGGTGGGCGCGGCCAGTGCCGGGCCGGCCCGCGCCCCGCGCGGCGTGACCGGCGGAGCCGTCGCCCAGCTCTTCCCCCGGGTCGTCGGCTGGGCGCGGCGGGACCGGTTCGGCGCCCTCGTCGCCCGGGAGGCCCGCTACTGGTGGCGGGACGCCCGCCGCCGGGCCAACCTGATCACCGTCGCGGTCGTCGGTCTCTTCGTGCCGGTCATGGTCAACCTGGGTGGCTCGGGCTTCACCATCGACAGCGCGCAGGGGTTCACGGCCAGTCCCGACTCGTCCCCGCTGGTGTCCAGCCTCTCGATGCTCTTCGTCGGGCTGCTCGCCGCCGTCACCGTGGCCAACCAGTTCGGCTTCGACGGCAGCGCGTACGCGGCGAACGTCATCGCGGGCGTCTCCGGCCAGCAGGAGCTGCGCGCCCGGATGGCCGCGTTCTCGATCTACGTCCTGCCGATGCTGGCGGTGATCTCCGTGGTCGTCGCGGTGGTCATCGGCGAACCCGGCTGGATCGGGCTGATGGCGGGCACCCTGCTCGCCACCTACGGCGCGGGGCTGGCGGTGAACGGCTTCGTCTCGGTGCTCGGGGCGTACTCGCTGCCGGAGACGAGCAACCCGTTCGCGCTGAACACCGGCGCCGGGATCGCGAAGAGCTTCCTCACCCTGCTGGCGATGCTCGCCACGGCGGTGGCGGCGGTGCCGATGGTGGTGGCCGTCCGACTGCTCGGCGACGTCTGGCTCTGGCTGGCCCTGCCGGTCGGGGCGGCGTACGGCGTGGGGGCGGCGCTGCTCGGCGCGTACCTGGCCGGCGACGTGCTGGACCGCCGGATGCCGGAGCTGGTCGCCACGGTGACCCCCCGCCGCTGAGAACGGACCCCGTCACGCCGCAACCTCCCGTACGGGCATGGGGTGTGCTGGTCAGACGTCGCACCGGTCAGGGCGGCGGACCAGCAGGGGAGGCGCCACGGTGGGGGTGCGGCAGCACGACCCCGGCGATGTCCGGGGAGGGGCGTCTCCCACGGCCGCGGGGGTCGTGGGAGACAGCTTCGAGGAGTTCTACGCGGCCAATTTCCAGCCGCTGATGCTCCAGTTGTACGCCTACACGTCGGACGTCGGCCAGGCGCAGGACGCGGTCCAGGAGGCGTTCAGCCGCGCCTGGGCCCGGTGGGACGGGTTGGTCCACTACGAGCGCCCGGCGGCCTGGGTCCGCACGGTCGCGATGAACGTGGTGCGCAACCGTTGGCGCCGACTGCGGGCCGCCCGCGCCCACGCGAGGTTCCGCCGCGAAGAGGTGGTCGAGGGGCCCGGGCCGGACCGGGTCGCGCTCGCCCGCGCCCTCGCCACCCTGCCGGAGACCCAGCGGCGGGCCGTCGTGCTCTTCTACGTCGCCGACCTCAGCATCGCCGAGATCGCCGACCAGGAAAACGTGGCGCCCGGCACGGTGAAGTCCTGGCTGCACAGGGGCCGGGCCGCGCTCGCCGCCCAACTCTCCGACCCGAGGACGGAGGACCACCGTGTCTGACCACGACACTTCACCCGAGCTGGCCGACGCCTTCGCCGCCTTCCGGTCCGGGGGCCCGCTGGTGGTGCCCGCGGGGGCCTGGGCAGCCCGGAAGGTGGCCCGACGCCGCCGCACGAACCGGTTGGTGGCGACCGGCGTGGCCGCCGCCGTGTTGGTTGCCGTGCCGGTCCTGGCCAACGCCGGCGGCGACCCGGATCCACCGGTGCCGCCGGCCCAGACCGTGTCCCCGTCGCCTACCGTGCCCACGACCACCGTCCCCGCCACGCCGCCGTCGGCCACGTCGCCCTCTGCCGCGCCACCGCCGGACGGCCGGATCCACGAGAAGACCCTCGCCAACGCCACCCTCGACCTGCCGGCCTGGCCCGGGAACCTCGCGGACGAGTGCCCGTCCGGCCGGGTCCGGTTCTCGGACGGCCGTGCGCAGCGTTCGGCGGGCGCGGAACTCCGGGCCAGCATCGTCCAGGTCGTCCACGCCGACCTCGATCGGGACGGGACGCAGGAGACGGCGGCGTTGCTCGACTGCAGCGGCCTGGAGATGGGTGAGGCACGGGTACTGGCCTTCGACCGGGATCCGGCCGGAGCCATCATCACCATGGGCGTCGTAATCGGAGAGACCGGCGACATCGGGGGAATCCGCCGGATCCGGGGTGAGGACCGGTCGATCGCGGCGGAGGTGACCGACCGATCCGGCGACGGCAGTCCCGACAGTCTCGCGCAGCGCCAGTGGCGGATCTACTCCCGGTCAGGCGGAAGGTTCGTCCAGACGGGCGGACCGGATGCGTTCCCGCCCAACCCGCGGATCACGGACCTCTCGGTCACCGGCAGCGAGCTCCGGCTCGCGCCCGACGGGGACCGGACGACCGGCACGTTGCGGCTGACCGTACGGAATGCCGGCCCTCAGCCGGCGGCCACCCCGCGGGTCCAGGTGAACGTCCCGAAGGGGTTCGAGGTGAGGCCCCTGCCCTCGACCTGTACGCGGTTCGTCTCCAGCCAGCGCATCAGCTACCGGTGCGAACTGAATGCGCTGGCCGTGGACGGCAGAGCCACCTTCGAACTGCCGATCTCGGTCGTACGCTCGCAGGTCGGCACGGGCGTCGTCGGCGAGTACTCGGCCGCGGTGTGGTGGAGCAGGACCGCGGAGGACGTGCCCTATCCCGAACCGGCCGGCGCGACGAAGGACAACTCGACCAGCGGGGACATCGTGGTCACCGGCTGATCCCGGGGAGCGCCCGGCATCCCTCCACCGGTCTTGTCGGGCGCCCGCCGGTCGGCGGCACAATGGCCTGATGCCCGTCGTCGAAGCCGTGGTCACCGTGCCGGTCCCGCCCGAGCTGGCCTTCGCGGTCTCCCAGACCACCGCGCCCGTGCGCTACCGGTGGGACCCGTTCGTCCGGGAGCAGCACTTCACCGACGGCGCGACCCGGCCCGGCAAGGGGGTGCGGACCTTCACCCGGTCGCGGCACGGCCTGGCGATGGTCAGCGAGTACGTCTCCTGGGCGCCGCCGAGCCACGTCGGGATGAAGATGGTGCGCGGGCCGTGGTTCTTCGAGATGTTCGCCGGAGGCTGGCGGTTCGCCCCCGCCCCGGAGCCCGGCCACGCGATCGCCACCTGGCGATACAGCTTCCGCTGCCGGCCCGCGTTCCTCCGCCCGGTCGCGGACCGGATCGGGGCCTGGCTGCTCGGCCGCGACATCCGCCGCCGGATCGCCGGGTACGCCGCCGGCTGCACGGACCCGGCGGTGCTGGCCGCCGCCCGCCGCGCCCTCGCCGACGACGACCGGGACGGTCGGGGCGCGGGCTGAGCCGGTCGCCCCGTGTCCGGCGGCCCGGGCCGTCGCCGCCGTCCGGGGTGCCCGGTCTCAGCGGAGGCGGATGAAGGCGTACAGCTGGCTGCTGCCGCTCGCCGCGGTCACGTTGACCAGTTCCCACCCGTACTGCGAGAGGTACTCGACGGCCGCCAGCAGCTGGGGGACGGGGCTGTCCGCGAACCCGGCCCGGGCGACCAGGGCGAGGTGCCGGTAGGGGTAGCCGCGGAAGTCGACCTCGTTGCGCAGCACGGCGTCGGCGCCGACGGCACGGGCCTGGGCGAGCTGCTGCGGCGTCACGTGAGCCATGTCCGGCACGATAGGCCCGGAGGGCCACATCAGGTACGCCCGCCGGGCGCGGGCCCGGGGCGGCACAATGTTTCACGTGAATCATGAGCCGGGCGCCGAGATCCACCACACCGACCCGTTCGCCGTGCCCGCCGAGCTCCGCTCCCCCGTACGCCGGCTGCGAGGTCGGCTGGCGTCGCCGGTGACGCTCTGGACGGCGCCCGAGCCGGCGGGCCTGACGGTGTCCTCGACGCTGGTCGCGGAGGGCGAGCCGGACCGGCTGCTCGGCCTGGTCGACCCGGAGTCCGACCTGTGGGCGGCGGTCGAGTCCGCCGGCCGCTTCGCGGTGACCCCGCTGAACCCGTCGCACCGGCAGCTCGCCGACCGGTTCGCGGGCCTCCTCCCGTCTCCCGGCGGCCTGTTCGCCACCGGCGCGTGGACCGACACCCCCTACGGCCCGGTGCCGGCCGATGCCGGCGGCTGGGTGGGATGCCGGCTCGACACCGCCCGCGAGTACGGCTGGGGCCTGCTGGTGGAGGCCACCATCGAGGCCGTCGAGCTGACCGGGGAGACGGACCCGCTGCTGCACTACCGGGGCCGGTACCGCGAGCTGACCTGACTACCCGCCGGCCGGCCGCGCCGACCCGCCGACCGGCCGGCCCGCGACGGCGACCGCTCAACGGAGTGAGCTGGGTCACTCGGCGCAGCCACCGCGCCGTTCGGCGCAGCCACCGACCGGCGTCGATCTCGCCCTTCCCGGGCGGGGAGCGCGCTTTCTACCGTGCGCGAAACTCCCCACGCCTGTGAAGGTGGTGATCCAGAAATGTCCACGGACACACCCGCGTCCACGCCGTCGGCCTCGGCGGCGGACCGGTACCTCGCCGTACAGCGGTCGGACGAGTTCGCCGGGTTGCGGCGCACGCTGCGCGGCTTCATCTTCCCGATGACCGTCGCGTTCTTCCTGTGGTACGCGCTCTACGTGATCCTGTCCGCGTACGCGCGGGACTTCATGGGCACGAAGCTCTTCGGCAGCAACATCAACGTCGCCCTCGTCTTCGGCCTGCTCCAGTTCGTCTCCACGTTCCTCATCGCCTGGCTCTACGCGAGGTTCGCCGACCGGAGGATCGACCCGGTCGCCGACCGGATCCGCGCCGAAATGGGGGAGGTGGGCCATGAACACGGTCCTCGCGGCTGAGGCGGGCGACACCACCGCCCGCAACCTCACCATCGCCCTGTTCCTGGTCTTCGTGGCGGTGACCCTGGTCATCACCATCTGGGCCAGCCGGCAGACCAAGACGGCCACCGACTTCTACGCCGGCGGGCGTTCCTTCTCCGGGTTCCAGAACGGCATGGCGATCGGCGGCGACTACATGTCGGCCGCGTCGTTCCTCGGCATCGCCGGCATGATCGCCCTGTACGGCTACGACGGCTTCCTCTACTCCATCGGCTTCCTGGTCGCCTGGCTGGTCGCGCTGCTGCTCGTCGCCGAACTGCTGCGCAACTCCGGCCGCTACACGATGGCCGACGTGCTGGCCTTCCGGATGCGCCAGCGCCCGGTGCGGACCGCCGCGGCCGTCTCCACCATCACCGTGTCGATCTTCTACCTGCTGGCGCAGATGGTCGGCGCGGGCGCGCTGGTCGCGCTGCTGCTCGGCATCAAGCCGGGCACCACGTTCCTCGGCATGGACGCCGACACCGCGAAGGTCGCCACCATCATCATGGTGGGCGCCCTGATGATCATCTACGTCACGGTGGGCGGCATGAAGGGCACCACCTACGTGCAGATCGTCAAGGCGTTCCTGCTGATGGGTGGCGCGCTGGTGATGACCCTGCTGGTGCTCGCGAAGTACAAGTTCAACCTCTCGTCGCTGCTCGGCGACGCCGCCGCCTCCTCCGGCAAGGGAGACGCCTTCCTCGAACCTTGTCTGCGTTACTGCCAGGAGGTGGCCGGCAACCCGACGCAGACCTTCTACAACAAGATGGACCTGCTGTCGCTCGGCATCGCGCTGGTGCTCGGCACCGCCGGCCTGCCGCACATCCTGATCCGCTTCTACACCGTCCCGACGGCGAAGGCGGCCCGCAAGAGCGTGCTCTGGGCGATCGGCATCATCGGCACCTTCTACCTGCTCACCCTGGCCCTGGGCTTCGGCGCGGCGGCGCTGGTCGGCAGCGAGGCGATCACCGCGCAGGACAAGGCGGGCAACACGGCCGCGCCGCAGCTCGCCGAGGCGCTCGGCATCGACTTCCTCGGCGGCGACCTGGGCGGGGCCACCCTGCTCGCGATCATCGCGGCGGTCGCCTTCGCCACGATCCTGGCCGTGGTGGCCGGCCTGACCCTGGCCTCCTCGTCCAGCCTGGCGCACGACTTCTACGCCAACGTCATCAAGAACGGGAGTGCGTCCGAGCGGCAGGAGGTCCGGGTCGCCCGGGTCTCCGCCCTGGTGATCGGCGCGATCTCGATCGTGCTGTCGATCTTCGCGCAGAACCTGAACGTGGCCTTCCTGGTGGCGCTGGCCTTCGCGGTGGCCGCCTCGGGGAACCTGCCGGCGATCCTCTACAGCCTGTTCTGGCGGCGGTTCAACACCTCGGGTGCGGTGTGGGCCATCTACGGCGGCCTGCTCTCCGCCGTCCTGCTGGTGTTCTTCTCGCCGGTGGTCTCCGGCGCGCCCACCTCGATGTTCCCCGAGCAGGACTGGCAGTGGTTCCCGCTGTCCAACCCGGGCATCCTGTCGATCCCGTTCGGCTTCCTGTGCGGGTGGATCGGGACCGTGATCTCCAAGGAGCACGACGAGGAGAAGTACGCGGAGCTGGAGGTGCGTGCCGTCACCGGCGCCGGCGCCCACTGACGGATCTACGGCCCCCTGTCGTCGCCGGGCGGCGACAGGGGGCCCTTCCTTGCGAGGGGGCGGCCCGGGGCAGTGGGTAGGCTGACCGGCATGAACGCTGCTGCCCGCTTCGGACCCGGTCACCGCATCCTCGTCACGGGCGGCGCCGGCTTCGTACCGTCGCACCTGGTGGACGCCCTGATCGCCCGCGGCTGCACGGTGGTCGCGCTCGACAACTTCGTCACCGGATCGAAGGAGAACGTCGCCCACCTGCTGGACGAGCCGAACTTCACCCTGGTCGAGGCCGACATCTCCGACGGCCTGCCGACCGGCCACCCGGCGCTGGCCGAGCGGTTCGACGCCATCCTGCACATGGCCTCGCCGGCGAGCCCGACCGACTTCGAGAAGCTGCCGGTGGAGATCCTCCGCGTCGGCTCGGTGGGCACCCTGCACCTGCTGGAGCGCGCGGTCACGGACGGCGCCCGCTTCCTGATGGCCTCCACCTCCGAGGCGTACGGGGACCCGAAGGAGCACCCGCAGCGCGAGTCGTACTGGGGCAACGTCAACCCGATCGGCATCCGCAGCGTCTACGACGAGGCGAAGCGCTTCTCGGAGGCGGCCACCATGGCCTACCACCGCAGCCGAGGGCTGGACACGGCCATCGTCCGCATCTTCAACACGTACGGCCCACGGATGCGCCCGGACGACGGCCGGGCCATCCCGACCTTCATCTCCCAGGCGCTGCGTGGCGAGCCGATCACCGTGCACGGCACCGGCAACCAGACCCGTTCGATCTGCTACGTGTCCGACCTGGTGCGCGGCATCCTGCTGCTGCTCGACTCGCACGAGACGGGGCCGATCAACTGCGGCACCGAGCACGAGATGACGATGCGGCAGCTGGCCGAGACGATCGTGTCGCTCAGCGGCAGCAGCTCCGAGGTGACGTACATCACCCGCAGCGCCGACGATCCGGAGATGCGTCGCCCGGACCTGACCCTCGCCCGCGAACTGCTCGGATACGAGCCGACCGTCGCGCCCGAGGACGGCCTCCGACGCACCATCGAGTACTTCCGCGAGCGGCTGGTCTGACGACCGCCCCCGCCGCCGGCGCACACGTCGGCGGCGCTTCAGGGCGATGGTGGCCGCACGTACGTACCCTGAGTTACATGTCAGCGACCACGCCCGCCGGAGTTCCACTCCCGCACCTGCACCGCCGCGCCGGGCGCGCCTCGGTGCCCGGCCCCGGCCGGGACGCCGGGCGCACCCGGCCTGCCGAGGCCCGCTGGTCCCCGTCGCCGGACGAGCCACGGGCCGGCGGGCCGGGCGGTCCCGCCGGGCCGGATGGACCGGCCGGCCCGGGCGGACCCGACCGGCCGGGCCGGCGCGGCGTACGCCCCCGGTGGGGCCGGATCGCCCTGGTGGCCGGCGTGGCCGTGCTGGTGCTCGCGCTGCTCGGCGGTGCCGGCGCCTGGTTCTACGCCCGCGGCCTCAACGACGACCTGGCACGCACCGACCCGTTCTCCGAGATCACCGGGGGCCGCCCGGCGAAGGCCGTGGACGGCGCGCTGAACATCCTGCTGGTCGGCAGCGACTCCCGGGACCCGGACGCCCCGGTGGACAAGTCCAGCAAGTGGCGGGCCGACACGATCATCGTGATGCACATCCCGTCCGACCACCAGAAGGCCTACCTGGTCTCCATCCCCCGCGACCTCTACGTGCCGATCCCGGAGGGCGCCAACGCGGACTGCGGCAGCGGGCAGCGGGGAAAGATCAACGCCGCCTTCGCCTTCGGCGGGCTGCCGCTGGCCGTCCGGACGGTCGAGTGCTTCACCGACGTGCGGCTCGACCACGTGATGGCGATCGACTTCGCCGGCTTCAAGCAGGTCACCGACGCCCTCGGCGGCGTCGACCTGAAGGTCGAGCGGACCATCACCTCGATCCACAAGCCGTACCGGACGTTCACCAAGGGCACCAACCACATGGACGGCGCCGAGGCGCTGGACTGGATCCGGCAGCGCAAGCAGTTCCCGGACGGCGACTTCGCCCGGATGCGGCACCAGCAGGACTTCCTCCGCGCCCTGATGGACAAGGCGGCGAGCACGGGCACGCTGACCAATCCGAAGAAGATGAACGACTTCCTCAAGTCGGTCACCGCCGCGGTCACCGTCGACGAGGGTTTCTCGCTGGTCGACATGGCGGTCCAGTTCCGCAACCTGCGCGGCGAGAACCTCACCTTCGTGACCAGCCCGCACGTCGGCAGCCAGACCATCGACGGGGAGTCGGTGGTGGTGTCGGACAAGGAGAAGGCGCTGGCCATGTACAAGGCCATGTCGGCCGACACCATGACGGCCTGGGTCGAGGCCAACCAGAAGAAGGACGACACCGGAAACTGACCCGCCGCCGCCGGCCGGCCCTTCCGTGATCGACGAGCGTCATCACGATTCGGAGGGCCGGCCGGCCGCTTCCTGTGAGCCAACCGCCGAGCGGCCGTATCGATCTGCCCGTTCGGTCAGTTTCCCTGGATGACGGCCACGCGAACGGTATTTGGCGGCCGGACGACCTCGCCAGGACGGGAAAGCGTCCGTAAAGTGATCCCGCCCCCTGACAACGCGAGCTGGAGCACGCATGCCGGTTCAGACCAGCCGTCGCCCTCCGGCGCTGGAGTCCCCCCGTGGCCCGGTCCGGGCCTCCACGAGCATCCCCAAGCAGCCCGTCAAGGGCGGTAGGCCCGGTGGCGGATCCGCGAAGAAGCGGGCCCGCCGCAAGGACCCGCTCTGGGCCCGACTCACCCTGATCTTCGGCGCCGTGCTGATGGTGGCCAGCGGTGCGGCCATCGTCGGCAGCAAGGCGCTGATCAGCAGCGCCACCGGCAACATCGCCCAGCGCAACCTGCTCGGCGACGCGGGCAAGACCGACGCCGAGGGTGGCGCCAGCCTGGACGGCCCGATCGACATGCTGCTGCTCGGTGTGGACGCCCGGGAGCGGTGGGCCGCCGACGACGTGCGGGCGGACAGCATCATCGTGCTGCACATCCCGGCGACGCACGACCAGGCCTACCTGATCTCGATCCCCCGGGACACCGAGGCCCAGATCCCGGCCTTCGAGAAGAGCGGCTACAAGGGCGGCACCGACAAGATCAACGCGGCGTTCCAGGCCGGCGCCCGCAACGGCGGCGGCTGGGAGGGCGGCGCCCAGCTGATGGCGCAGACGATCAAGAAGATGACCGGGATCAGCTTCGACGGCGCGGCGATCATCAACTTCGGCGGATTCAAGAACGTCATCGAGGCCCTCGGCACGGTCCGCATCTGCGTCAAGCAGGAGGTCGAGTCGATCCACATGTCGTACGTCGACGGCAAGCCCATGTGGAACGCCGACGCGAAGAAGACCGGCAAGCGGATGACGCCCGTGGTGCACAAGAAGGGCTGCCGCGAGATGGAGGGCTGGGCGGCGCTGGACTACTCCCGGCAGCGCAAGAGCCTCAAGAACGGCGACTACGACCGGCAGCAGAACCAGCAGCAGCTGATCAAGGCGATGGCGAAGAAGGCCACCCAGGACGGGACGCTGACCAACCCGATCAAGCTGAACAAGCTGATCGAGGCGGCCGGCAAGGCGTTCATCCTCGACACCGCCGGCGTGCCGGTCCCCGACTTCGTCTTCACCATGCGCGGGGTGACCGGCAACGACCTGGTGATGTTGAAGACGAACGGCGGCACCTTCCACAGCGACGGCACCCGCGAGACGCTCAGCGCCCAGACGCTGGACATGTTCCGCGCGGTGAAACAGGACAAGCTGGCCGAATTCGTCTTCGCCAACCCCGAGGTGGTCTCCAGCCGCGAGTAGCGCCGGCACCACGGGGCAATGTCGGCGAAGCGGCCCGGACCGCCGGGGGCGACTCGTAGCCTGACGTGAGAAGGATTCACGTACGGGTCGCGGGGAGGCGTCACGTCCAGATCGACGGGCGACGGTCCGGGCCGGTTCGGGGCCGACGCCCGGGCCGCCCGGCCGCGCCGTGTCCGCTGGCCCCGGCTGCTGCTCGGCCTGGGCCTGACCCTGGTGCTGCTGGCCGCGCTCGCCGTGGTGGGCCTCCGTTCGCTGACTGACCGGTACGAGCGCAGCGTCGTGCGGGAGCAGCTGCTCGACCCCAGCGCCCGCCGGGAGCGCACCGACCCCGACGGGCCGCTGAACTACCTGCTGGTGGGGACCGACCGGTGGCAGAGCAGCAGCGCGGCGGGCCGCCGGTCGGACACCATCCTCATCGTGCACGTCCCCGCCGGCGGGCGTGAGGCGTACCTGGTCTCCGTGCCCCGGGACCTGCTCGTCGCCATCCCCGCCGGCAACGGCTACGGCGGCGGCCAGGACAAGATCAACGCGGCGTACGAGCACGGCGGCGGCGGACAGCCGGGCACCCGGCTGCTCTCGGCCACCCTGTCCCGGCTGACCGGCATCCGCTTCGACGGCGCCGCCCTGATCGACTTCTCCGGCTTCCGCAAGGTCATCGACCTGCTCGGCGGCGTACGCATGTGCGTGGACACCGAGGTCCGCTCGATCCACACCGACCGCGTCTTCCAGCCCGGTTGTCAGCAGATGGACGGCGGCGAGGCGCTGGACTACGTCCGCCAGCGCTACGACCTGCCGCGCGGCGACTACGACCGGCAGACCCACCAGCAGCAACTGCTCCGGGCCGTGCTGGAGCGCACCAGTGAGACGTCGCTGCGGACCAACCCGGTCAAGCTGGACCAGGTGATCCGCGCCGTGGGCGGCTCGTTGACCGTGGACACCAACGGCGTACCGCTGGAGGACCTCGTCCTCGCGCTGCGCGACCTGCCGGCCGACGCGCTGCGCGGCGTCCAGGTCCCCTCCCACCCCCAGACCATCGACCAGGTGTCGTACGTGGTCCTCGACGACGGTGGGGGCGGCCTGTTCGAGGCGGTACGCGGCACCCGCGTGCCGGACTGGGCGCGGGCCAACCCGCACTGGGTCACCCGACTGTGACGCCGGGGACCGGCCCGGCACCGGCCGCCCGGGCGAGGATCTAGGCTTGGCCCGTGTTCGGATCCCAGGTTCCCACCGTGACCGTGACCGAGATCGCCGACGACGCGTACCTGCTCGACGTCCGGGAGGACGACGAGTGGAACGCCGGCCACGCCCCCGGCGCGCACCACCTGCCGATGACGGAGCTGCCGGCCCGGATCGCCGAGGTGCCGGCCGACCGCGACGTCGCCGTCATCTGCCGCTCCGGCGGACGCTCCGCGCAGGTCGTCACCTACCTGATGCGCAACGGCTGGGACCAGGTGCGCAACGTCCAGGGCGGGATGGGCGAGTGGGCCGCCGCCGGGCGGCCGGTCGTCGGCGCGGACGGGCAGCCGGGCCGGGTCCTCTAGGACGGGCGGAATGGGCGACCCCCTCGTCTTCGCGCACCGCGGCTCCTCCCACGACCTGCCCGAGCACACCCTCGCGGCCTACCTGCGGGCCCTCGACGAGGGCGCGGACGGGCTGGAGTGCGACGTCCGGCTGACCCGGGACGGGCACCTGGTCTGCGTGCACGACCGCCGGCTCGACCGGACCAGCAACGGCCACGGGCTGGTCAGCGCCCGCACCCTCGCGGAGCTGGACGCGCTGGACTTCGGCTCCTGGCACCCCGGCTGCGTGCCCGCCGACGGGGACGAGGTGCTGGACGAGTCGCACACCCGGCTGCTCACCCTCGAGCGGCTGCTGGACGCGGTGCTGGCCGCGGGCAGGCCGGTGCGGCTGCTGGTCGAGACCAAGCACCCCTCCCGCTACGGCGGGAACGTCGAGCGCCGACTCGTCGCGCTGCTGCGCCGCTACGGCCTGACCGAGCCCGGACCGGACGATCCGGTCCGCGTCACGGTCATGTCGTTCTCCCCGCTGGCCGTACGCCGGATCCGGGAACTGGCCCCCGCGCTGCCCACCGTGCTGCTGCTGGAGGTGCTGCCGCGCTGGCTGCCGCTGGGGCGGCTGCCGTTCGGCACCCGGATCGCCGGCCCCGGCGTCGCCCTGGTGCGGGCCCGCCCGCAGCTGGTGCCCGCGCTGCGGGCGGCGGGCAACCAGGTCTACGTGTGGACCGTCAACGAGCCGGCCGACCTGGACCTCGTCCTGGCCGCCGGGGTGGACGGCGTCATCACCGACCGGCCGGCGCACGCGCTGGCCCGCCTGGGCCGCTGACCGGGGTGGCGCCGACCGGAGACCCGGGCGGGCAGGGGTGTCCCGGAACCGGCCGGCGGGGCACACTCGGAGCATGCCGGAGCGCACCGACCTCTCCGCTCTCATCGCCGGCCAGACCGCGGTGGTCGAAATGATCAACTCGGGCGGCGCGGGCCTGCCGGTGCTCACCCACCTGCTCCACGTGGCGCGCTCGGCGCTCGGCGCGGCGGGCGTGGCGTTCGTCGAGTTCGCGCCGACGGGCGGCCGGGTGATCGCCGCCACCGGCGCCGCCGAGTGGGCCGTCGGTCATCCCGTGCCGGCCGACGACCCCGCCACCGTCTGCCTGCTCTCCGGCGCCCGCGTGCGCCAGGTCCGCACGGACGAGCTCACCGGCGGGCTCTGCGCCGAGCTGGCCGAGCGGGGTTTGCTCCGGATGGTGGTCGCCCGCGCGGAGATCGGCGGGCTGACGGTGGGCAGTCTGCACGTGCTCCATCCGGACTCAGACGACCCGCTGGACGCCGAGCAGCACGCCATCGTGGGCTACCTGGCCGCCTGCATCGCCCACATGTACGGCGACCAGGCCGGGCTGCCGGTGCACGGCGACGGGCCGGTGGTGGCGGCGCTGGCGGACGGGCTGGCCGTGGTCGACCGGGACGGTCACGTCCGGCTCTGGAACCCGGCCGCCGCCCGGGTAACCGGCCGTTCCACGGCCCAGGCGCTCAACCAGCCCCTGCCCTTCCCACTGCCTCCGTGCGGGCGGGTGCTCGACCACCGGCTGCCGGACGGCCGCTGGCTCAAGATCACCTCCGGCGAGCTGCCCGGTCCCGGCGCCCTGCGGGTGGTCACCTTCCGGGACATCACCGACCAGCAGCGCCGCGACCACGACCGGGATCTCTTCGTCGCGGTCACCAGCCACGAGCTGCGTACGCCGGTGACCGTCATCAAGGGTTACGCGGACACGCTCACCGACCACTGGGGGTCGCTGACCGAGACCGACCGACGGCATGCCGCCCGGGTGATCGGGCAGCGCGCCAACGAGCTGGCCCGGCTGGTGGACCGGCTGCTCTCCTCCGCCGCCGAGGCGGGACCTGGCGACGACCCGCCCGCCCCGTACGACCTCGGTGACGCGCTGCGCACGGCGGCGGTCGACCTGCCGGCGGAGCTGCGGCAGCGGCTCGTCCTCCGCCTCCCCGCCGACCTGCCCAAGGCGCTCGGCCACCGGCCGAGCGTGGCCACCATGCTCACCGAGCTGTGCACGAACGCCGGCAAGTACTCCGCGCCGGACTCACCCATCGAGATCACCGCCGGGGCGGACGGGTCGACGGTCTCCTTCCAGGTCCGCGACCGGGGCGTCGGCATCCGGCCGGAGCACGCGGAGCGGGCCTTCGACCGGTTCTGGCAGGGCGAGTCGGGCGACCGTCGCCGCTATCCCGGGGCCGGACTCGGCCTCTATCTCGTCCGCCGGATCGTTGAACAGCAGAATGGATGGGTATCCCTACGGCCGAGGGCCGGTGGCGGTACGGTCGCAGAGGTGCGGCTGCCCCGCGGGTGACCGGCGACGGGCAACGGGGGCGTGAAGGGACGAAGGTGTCGACGGGAGCTGCCGATCGGGCATGGTGCGTGGTGGTTCCCCACCACGCCGTCGGGGCACGGCTGGCGCGGCGGCGCCTCGCCGAGGAGCTGACCGGCGTCGTACCCCCGCCGCTCCTGGCGGACCTCGTCGCGGTCCTGGCCGAGCTGGTCGGCAACGCGGTGCGGCACGCCGACCCGCTGCCCGGCGGAGTGGTCCGGGTGGCCTGGCGGCTGCGCGACTCGGCCCGCGGCCAGCAGGTGCAGCTCCGGGTGACCGACGGCGGCGCCGCGGCGGGCCCCACGATGCGGGTCGCCGACCTCGATGCCGTCGACGGCCGGGGGCTGCACATCATCTCGGGGCTGGCCGACCGCTGGGGCGTCGAGCGGGACGGCCTGGGCCAGAGCGTGTGGGCCGAGTTCGACCCGGCCGAGGTCACCCGGTCGGACCTCGCCGTCGCCGGCTGACCGACCGCGAGGGCGGGTCCCGCCCCCGCCGGGCGGCCGGGACCTCTAGGCTGTGTCGCCGTGAGCAAGCGTCGAAAGAGCCAGCGGGCCGCCGAAGCCACCCCGAAGCGGGAGAAGGTACGGGACGTCTTCGTGCCCCGACCGTTCGAGGGGCTGACCGACGAGCCGGAGTGGATCGCCCTGCGGGAACTGGTGCCGGCCGCCTCGGCCCCGCTGCGGCTGGCCCCCGCCCTCGTCGAGGAGTTCGGCGAGCGGGAGGTCACCCTCGCCAGCGTGCTGCCGATGGCCGCCCCGGCCATGACCAAGCCGGACGGGCGGGTCCTCATCGGGCTCCAGCGCCACCAGCAGTCCGGTGACGTCTCCCGCGACCTGGCCGAGGCGCTGCTCTGCGCGCTGCGGGCCGAGCCGGGCCGCCCGGTGTCCGTGCCGCCGCTGCCCGGCCCCGGCCCCCGGTTGCAGGACGTCCTGGTCGACGGCCCGCTGGAGGTCAGCATGCACGACGGGTTCGAGTTCTGGCTCGACCCGGGAGCGGGCGACGACCCGAACGTGCAGGCGTCCCTGGAACGGGCGAACGCCGCGATCTACCCGACCGTCCGGCTCGCCGCCGCCCGGGCCGCCTACTGGTGCCAGGTGCCGGAGAAGGCGCACGTGCGCTGGGTGCTGCCCGACGACGAGGACGCCGCGCTGGACGCGCTGGCCCGCCTGAGCGTGGCCGGCACGCTGGTCCTCGGCGAGAACACCCGGTTCGCGGGCATGTTCCGGGCCCACGGCCGGCTGGTGCCGGTCTGGGACCTGCCGGAGGACGTCCCGGCCGCCGACTGGGAGCAGCCGGTCGCCGACTTCGCCAAGCGGTACGCGGAGGCGCTCGCCGACCCCGCCCCGCTCGACGCCGCCGGCCGGCGGGCCCGCCACGGCCTGCTCGGCCGCCAGCTCACCCTGCGCTGAGCCGGTTGCCCCCGCCGCCACCCGGCGGGGGCACCTCGGCCTCCCGCGGGGAGGCGTCAGGCAGGGGCCCTGCCCTGACGGCCCAGCGGCTCCCGGACCAGGGGGCAGGACATGCAGCGTGGCCCGCCCCGGCCCGAGCCCAGCTCCGAGCCGGCGATCTGGATCACCTCGATGCCGGCCCGCTCCAGTTGGGCGTTGGTCTCCGTGTTGCGCTCGTAGCCCACGCAGAGCCGGGGCGCGAGGGCGAGGGTGTTGTTGCCGTCGTCCCACTGCTCGCGTTCCGCGGTGACCGGGTCCAGCCCGGTGTCGATCACCCGGAGCTGGGCCAGGTCCATCGCGTCGGCGGCGGCCCGCAGGAACGGCGCCGGGCCGTCCACCCGCGGGTCCTCGCCGTCCGCCCCGGCGATGACCGTGTACGCCGAGAGCGTGTGGGCGATGTTCGGGTACATCAGCACGGCGTCGACGTCCACCATCGTGCAGACGGTGTCCAGGTGCATGGTCGCCCGCTCCTGGGCGATCGGGACGACGAGGATGGTGTGCGCGAGCCCGGCGGCGAAGACCTGCCGGGCGAGGCGCTCCGCGCCGGCGGGGGTGGTCCGCTCGCCCACCCCGACGGCCAGCACCCCCGGCGCGAGGAGCAGCACGTCGCCGCCCTCCAGGTGCTCCAGGCCGGGCTGGTAGACGAGCTCGGTGCCGGCGAAGCGCGGGTGGTGCCGGTAGATGGCGTCGGTCAGCGTGGTCTCCCGCCGCCGCGCCGGCATCGCCAGGCTGGTCACCCCGACCCGGTCACCGACCCAGAACGAGGAGTCCCGCGTGAACAGCAGGTTGGGCAGCGGGTCGATGACGAAGTCGTGCCGGTCCATCAGGGTGTAGACGAGGCCGCCCGGCCGCTCCCGGCTGACCCGCAGCTCCTCGTGGGCCAGGCCGGCGATGAGCACGTCGGCGAGCGCGACGGGGTCGAGGTACGCGAGGTGGTCGGCGACCCGGGCGCGCAGCGAGTCGCCGAGCCGGGGCGAGCGGAGCACCTCGTCGGTGAGCTCGGCCCGCGCGTCGGCGACGGCGAGCGTCTCGGCCAGGAGGGTGGCGAGGTAGAGCACCTCGACCCCACGCTCGCGCAGGGCGGCGGCGAAGGCGTCGTGCTCCTCCTGGGCGCGTCCGACCCAGGGGATGGCGTCGAAGAGGAGCGAGTCGTTGTTGCGAGGGGTGAGCCGGGCGAGCTCGGGGCCGGGGCGGTGCAGGAGTACCGTCCCGAGCCGACCGACTTCGCTGTCCACGTAGTGGGTCACCCTCGCAGCGTAGGGCAGGGTTTGGCGGCATCCGATAAAACAGGGGTGGATGAATATGGCATTCATCCGCACTCACTCCGGCGTTCCAACTTGCCGACACGGGGGACTGGCAACGTAGGGTAGTGAGGACATAACTTCGAGGGACCTTTTGCCGGAGGTCGCGATGACTGTCTTTCCCGCTCGTCGAGCCGTACCGTCCGCCCGGGCACTGCCGCCCGCGGCGGTGCCACACCCCCGCGTGGAGTCGCCGGGGGTGCTCGCACCCGTTCGTCCGTCCCCGTTGGAGTGGGCCCGCCGCCGCCGCGCGGAGCGGGGCGCCCGGCGGCTGGAGGCGGCCGGGGCACGTGCGCTCGGTCGGCTCGACCATCTCGGGCCCGCGTGGCACGTCATCGAGTGGCCCCGCACGGACGCCTCCGATCTCCTGCTCGACCACGAACGCGACGAACGCGCCGGATTCCTCGCCATCGGGCCGAGCGGGCTCTTCGCGGTCACCATCGCCGACCACGGCCGGGCCCGGGTCCTGGTGGCCGGCGACGTGGTCCAGATCAACGGCAAGCGACCGCCCTACGTGGCCGAGGCCCGCCGCGACGCCAAGCGCGCCAGCAAGGCCCTCTCCGACGCGGTGGGGCTGCCGATCCCGGTGACGCCGGTGCTGACCTTCGTCGGCTCCGGCGTCATCAGCGTCTACGGCCTGCCGAAGGACTGCCTGATGGCCACCCACCGCGAGCTGGACCGCCTGCTCGTCGCCGGGGGCAGCCGGATCAGCCCGGCCACGGCCGAGAAGCTCTCCCGGGTGGCGCAGCACCCGGAGACCTGGATGAACGGCGCGTACCGTCCGGCCGCCGACTACCGGTGGTACGAGGGCGGCCGAACGGCCGCTGACAAGCCGGCCAACCGACGGTAACGTCACCGGCGACGCCACGCACCCGGGCGCCGGTCGGCACCCGTCGGTCGCGCCGTCGCCGGCCGCCTGGTCAGGGCACTCCCTCACCCCACCGGCGGCCCGGCGACCACGCGCGGTCGGCGTCACCCGCGACGACCGGCTAGCGTGGACGGACCGTCGGTGTACATAGGAGGCGCGGTGGCCCACGTCGAACTCTCGCTCTCTGACGTGTTCGTGCCGGCGGCGGGAGCATCGACAGAGCAGGAGTTCGACAATCTCGGTCGGTGGTCGTCGACCGTCTCCCACGCCGACGAGCCGTGCCTGCTGATCGACGCCGGGACGAGGGTCGTCGCCGTCTCCGCCGCCGGTTGCGCACTGCTCTACCTGGGCGATCCGGAGGACGTGACCGGGCTGCCGCTGCTCGACGGCGGGCTGCGGCTGCTCGACTTCACGGCCAACCGCTGCGAGCTGACCGAGCCCGAGATCGACAAGATCCCGCCGCTGCTGGCCATCTCCTCCGGGCGCCTGGCCCGAGGGCTGCTGCGGGTCCAGGGGGCGTCGGCCGACGCGCCGGACTCGACCGTCGACGCGATCTCCACCCCGGTGTTCACCAGCGGGACCGTCGCCGGTTCCCTCACGTTCTTCTCCCCGGTCTGACCAGCGGCGGGATGTGGCGTTCGCCGCACGCGGCGAATCTGGGGCGGGCCCGCACCGAGGCCGTAAGGTGCCCTCATGCTCGATATCGCTCTGCTGCCGGGGAAGTACGCCGTGTGCCGCCTGGCCCCCGGCTCCGCCCTGCCGCCCGAGTTGTCGGGCGGGCTGAGCGACGGCGACGTCGTCACGGTGAGCTGGACGGCGGACGGGATCTCGCTGATCTGTCCCGCCGACCGGGCACCCGAGCAGGCCGTCGGCGAGACCGCCTGGCGCTGCCTGCGGGTCGGTGAGCCGCTCGACCTGGCCGTCAGCGGCACCCTCGCCGCGCTGGTGGACCCGCTCGCCGCGGCCCGGGTCAGCGTGGTCGCCTTCTCCACCTACGACACCGACTACCTGCTGGTTCCCGCCGTGCGGCTCCGCGAGGCGACCGCCGCGCTGGAGCGTGCCGGCCATCGCGTCCTCGGCTGATCTTCACCCGGCCGCCGGTTCCTCCTAGGATGGGCTCGGCCTCCCGGCCGCAGTGACGCTCCCCGATGTCCCGAGGATCGGCCGTGCCGCCCACCCCCTCGCGCCACGACACCTCCGCCCGACCGTCCGGCCCCGCCGCCGGGCCCGGCGCGGGTCGACCGCGCGCCCGCACCGGCCCGCCCCGGCCGGTCGTCGGCGCGGCGCGCCCGGCCCCGCCGGCACGGGGGGGCGGCCCCGCCGGGCCACGGCCAGCGTCGTACGCCCGCCGGCTCGCAGCCGTCGTACTGCTGGCCGCGCTGCCCCTGGCCGGCTGCGGCACCCCGCCGGAGCTGCGCCGTCCCGCCCCGACCGCCGCCCCGACCCGCACCGCCGTCCCCGTCACGCCCGGCGCCACGCCGACGCCCCCGCCCGCCACCGGCCTGCCCGGCGGCGGGGCGGTCACCCCCACGGTCGACCCGGGCCTGGTCGCGGTCCCCTGCCCGGACGGCCCCTCGGGGGCACGGATCGTCGACCTGGTGCGGGGCCGGGGTGGCGTGCTGCCGAACGGCGTCCGGGTCCGGGTGCGGACCGGGCCGCTCTGCGCCGGTGAGTGGCACTACACGGTCCTCGACGTGACCGGGCACGAGACACTCCAGGTGGTCACGCAGGGTCGGCCGGGCGCCCCGCGGCTGGTCACCGCCGGCACCGACGTCTGCACCGCCGAGGTCCGCGCCGCCGGGCCGCCCGGCATCCGGACGCGCGTCTGCGACGCCGGGTCGCTCGGCGTACCGGGTGCGTAGGCTGTCGCCATGCCGGGAACACCGCCGACGCGCTTCGTCTACCTCGGGCCGGAGGGCACCTTCGCCGAGCAGGCGTTGAACAGCATCCCCGCCGCCGAGCGGGGCAGCCGCACGCCGGCCCGCAGCGTGCCGGAGGCGCTGGAGAGCGTACGAACCGGGGAGGCGGACGCGGCCCTGGTGCCGCTGGAGAACTCGATCGGCGGCGCGGTCGGGGTGACCCTGGACGAACTCGCCGAGGGCGCCCCCCTCGTGATCACCCGCGAGGTGATCCTGCCGGTCGAGTTCGTGCTCGCCGCGCGGCCCGGCACGACGCTCCCGCACGTCGGCAGCGTCGCCGCCCACCCGCAGGCGTCCACGCAGTGCCGGGGCTGGCTGCGCGCGCACCTGCCCGACGCGGTCGTGGTCGACGTGCTCTCCAACGGCGCGGCCGCCGCCGGAGCCGCCGCCGGCGAGTACGACGCCGCGATCTGCGCCCCGATCGGCGCCGGGCGGCACCGGCTCGACGTGCTCGCCGACAAGATCGCCGACCACCCGGACGCGGTGACCCGTTTCGCGCTGGTGTCCCGCCCCGGGCCGCCCCCGCCGCCGACCGGCGACGACGTGACGTCCCTGGCGGTCTACATCGCGCACGACCGGGTGGGCGCGCTGCTGTCGGTGCTCATGGAGCTGGCCGTCCGTGGGGTCAACATGACCCGGATCGAGTCCCGCCCGACCGGGGAGGCGCTCGGCCGGTACGTCTTCTTCCTCGACTGCACGGGGCACGTGGCGGACGTGCGGCTCGGCGAGGCCTTGCAGGGGCTGCGCCGCGTCTGCGCCGACGTGCGTTTCCTGGGCTCGTACCCCCGGCACCGCTTCCCCGGGTCGGGCGACCGTCCGATCCCGGCCCCCGCCGGCCTCTCGGACGCCGACTACGCCGACGCCGCCGCCTGGCTGGCCCGCCTCCGCGCCGGCGACCTCAGCTGACGCCGGCACCGCACCGCCCCCGAGGCTGACACCGGCCCCGCACCCCCTGTGCGGCTGACCGCGGCCCCGGAACGGCACCGCCCCCGACCGGCACCGGATCCGGCGGGGCCGGTGTCAGC